>CALMDI010000060.1 GCA_937864975.1 uncultured Chloroflexota bacterium
CCGCGGCGCGAACAATTTCGACATGCTAGTTATTCGGTGTAGCAATGTTGACCACCTGTACGTCGTGCAATTCGATGACCTGTCGCCAGTCGGCGGTCGCGCGCTCGAATCCGAGAGTCGCCTGGGCTTGGCGGGCGCGCGCCTCGACCTCGTCGGCGCAGATGACCAGGCGCGGACGCACGCCGGCGTCATCAAAGCGAACGGGAACCTGCTGATAGGCGCGGCTATGCACGGCGCCCATCCATCCCATGCCGATCACCCCGATACCAATGGGTTGTGTCATTGTGGTGTCCTTGTAATGCGCGGAAGTACTATTCTAATAATCGGCGCCCGTGAACGCGCGCCGCCCTTCGTCCGCCAGCGATCCCTTTGCTTGACAGGTATCCTACAATAGGATATCATATTCGTCAAACGATCTGTCGCACTGCAAGCATCGATGATGGTTCTATGATACGCTTATTCCATTCATCAGCACGAGCCATTTAGCAATGTCAGTGGAGGACTTCGTTGAGCGATCAGATCAAACCTCCGCGACTCAAAGCGCTCAAACCAAAGCAGTTGCTCCACCAGACCGTGCAGGAAGAGATTAAAGCGTACATTATCGAACATGCGCTGAAGCCGGGTGACGCTCTCCCCCCCGAAACGGAACTAGCACACCAGTTGAATATCAGCAGAAATTCGGTTCGCGAAGCAGTGAAGGCGCTCGAGGCGCTGGGAATTCTCGAAGCGCGCCCCGGAACCGGTCTTTTCGTGCGCGATTTCTCGTTCGACCCCATCATCAATAATCTCGCCTATGGGATGTTGTTCGACCTCCAGCACCTGACCGATGCGCTCGAAGTGCGCGGGCATCTCGAGTATGGGATGGTCGAAAAAGTCATTCAGCGCGTCACTCCTGAACAGCTTGCACAGCTGCGCAGCGTCCTGGACGACATGCGCCACGCCGCCGAACTGGGCTTCTATTCAGCCGAAGCAGACCATGCCTTTCACCGCCATCTGTACGACAACGTGAACAACCTGACCCTCTGGAAAATCCTCGATATCTTCTGGGAAGTCGTCCGGCAGGCACAGGAATACGTCGGGATGCCCGGACCGATTGATCCGGTGACGTCGTATCAGGTGCATCTCCCGATTGTGGATGCCCTCGAAGCGCGCGACGTCGAGGCGATGCGCGCCGCCATTACGACCCACTATCGCGGCATCGAGGAACGTCTGCGCCGCGTGCAGGTCCACCACAACGCCAAGCTCGGAAACAAACTCGCCACCTGAAGCGGTTCATCCGGCGGCTCACCGCACGCATCGACGCATGACGAGGAGACCCTATGTTAAATACCGTGATTGCTAATTCCGCAACCCCACCCCGCCTCCCTTGCGCGGGGTGGGGTTGCGCGTCCACAGCATGGCAACTAGCAATCACAGTATGTTAAATGTGTGCGTGGCGGGTCATGGCATGACAGGCGCCTGGCATTCCAACGCCCTGAAGTCAGCCGGGTGCCGCCTGCATACGCTCGTCGGACGCCGCCCGGAAGCCACGGCGGAATTTGCCGCGCGCTACGGCTATCAAAAGTGGACGACTGACCTCGAAGAAGCCCTCAACGACGACGCCGTCGACGCGGTGATTCTCGCCAATCCAAGCGAGCTACACGCCTCAACCGCGCTGGCGTCCCTGGAACGCGGCAAGCCGACACTGGTTGAAATCCCGCTCGCCATGAGCCTGAGCGACGCCGAGCGTGTGGTTGACGCGGCGCGCGAGCGCAATCTTCCACTTGGGGTCGTCCATCCCAGCCGCATGGAACCGGAATTCGCGGCGCTGCGGGAGCGGGTCAGCGAGGGCTTGGAACACGTGCGCCAGATCTGCGGTCGGTTCTACATCTACCGTCTGGAGAACGTCGGCGCGTCTGGTTACCAGCGGAGCTGGACGGATAACCTGCTCTGGCATCACATCAACCATCTGGTAGATTTCGGACTCTGGATGCTGGACGAGCCGGTTCGCGCCATCGACAGTTTCATGCCCCCGCCCGATCCCACGACCGGCGTCCCGATGGAAGTCGTCTTCAGCGCGCAAACCGAGCGCGACCAAATGCTCGTCTGCACCGGTTCATACTACGGTCGGGAGCGCGTTTTTGAGAAATTCGTCGTCACGGATCGTGAATCGTACCGCCTCGATTCGTTTGGCGACCTTCTGACACTCGGCTCCGGCGCGCGGCGACCCGCGCCGTGGGAGGAGAATAACCGCCGTGTCACGCTCGATTTCGTGAACGCCGTGCGCGATGGCAGACAACCGGCGATCACGGGCGAATCTCTACTCCCGACCATGCGCGCGCTTCAGACCGCCCAAAATCAGTGGGATGCGATCCACGGCGCGCAGTCGCTGCCGGGTCGTCCGATAGGCGTGTAGCGCCGGTCATTCGATGCGGATAAATGCGTTGACAGATATCCTACATGTATGATAAGGTGGCGTGCATAAATCACGCTCATAAGGCGTCGCTCGACGTTCGTGACGCTGTAACGCGGATCATCCTAAAGAGTGGGCTTACTTAGGATACTTGTACTTAAAGAGGCGGATTTTGTATCGTATTTGGTGTGAACGCCCCTTGCCGCCCACTTTTGCGCCCCTGCTGGAAGGGGTGGCGACAGCGACCTGGGCGCCGACAACCGATAGTGCCGCGGTGATGGAATCGTTGCAGGGCGCGCAAGCGATCATCGCCTCGTCGCGCATTCGCTACGACGCACAGTTCTTTGACCAGCTTCCCTCGCTGCGCGTGATCTCCCGTACCGGTATTGGCGTGGACAACATCACGCTGGCGGATGCAACGGCGCGTGGGATCGCCGTCTGCAACACCCCGGATGTCCCCAGTATCGCCACCGCCGAACATGCCATCCTCCTGATGCTGGCGCTGCTCAAAGACCTTAGCCACTGGCAGGGCGTCCTGCGCCTCCCGGAGCGCAAGGACTTTTTCTCCGCTTACAACGGGATGCAAGCCGAGGGGTTGCAGCTTGGCGTGGTCGGTTTGGGGCGGATCGGGAGCCGCGTGGCGCGGGTGGCGCGCGCGTTAGAGATGCGCGTTGTCGGCTTCGACCCGTTCTGCCCGCCAGAACGCCCGGTAGAGCTGGGCATTGAATTCGCCTCCAGCCTGGAGGACCTGCTCGCCACGTCCGACGTCGTCACGCTGCACCTACCGGCGACGCCTGAAACCTATCACCTGCTCAACGCCGAGCGCTTCGCGCAAATGAAACCCGGAAGCTATCTGGTCAATACTGCCCGCGGGACGCTCGTGGACGAGGATGCGCTGATCAACGCACTGGAAACGGGGCATCTGCGCGGCGCGGGGCTGGACGTGCTCAATCTGGAACCCCCATCGCCCGATCATCCGCTGCTCCATCGGCAGGATGTGATCGTGACGCCGCACATCGGCGGCGCGACCGTCGCCACGAAAGAGCGCTTATGGCGCGAAGCCATTAACCAGGCGCTTCAGGTGCTTCGTGGCGAGCGCCCGCCGAATCTCGTCAACGCCGAGGTCTGGCAGCTCGGCGAAAAGCCCTGACGCATCGGACGGCTGGCGGGGGTGCAATGACATGACAGACAAGACCGTTCTCGTCACCGATTACACGTGGTCGTCGACAGCGCCGGAGGCGGAAGTGCTCGCCCGCGTCGGCGCGCGGCTGCTCGTGGCTGAAACGGGCGCGGAAGACGAACTGCGCGCGCTGGTTCCCCAGGCAGATGCGATCCTCACGTGCTTCAAAAAAGTATCCGCCGAGGTGGTTCGGGCGGGTGAAAAGCTTCAGGTCATCGGTCGCTACGGCATCGGGGTGGACAACATCGCCGTTGACGAGGCGACCCGGCGCGGCATCCCGGTTACCAATGTCCCAGCTTACTGTCTGGACGAGGTTGCAGAACACGCGCTCGCCCTGATCCTCGCGGGGGCGCGCAACGTCTGCCGTTACGACCGGGCAGTGCATGATGGCAACTGGGCGCTACAAACCGGAATGCCGATGTACCGCGTGCGCGGGCAAACGCTTGGCGTCGTCGGCTTCGGCAAGATCGGGCAGACGCTGGCGGCGAAGGCGCGCGGGCTGGGATTGCGCGTGCTGGCATATGACGCCTACATTCCCCCGCACATTGCTCGTCAGGCGGGAGCGGAATTGGTCGCATTCGATGACCTCCTCACTCAGTCCGACTTCATCAGCATCCATACGCCGCTGACGCCCGAAACGCGGGGTCTCTTGAACCGCGAGACGCTGCGGAAAATGAAGCGGAACGCCTTTCTCGTCAACACGTCGCGCGGGGGCGTCATCGACACGGAAGCCCTGACGGAAGCCTTGCAGAACGAATGGATCGCCGGAGCCGGGCTGGACGTGTTCGACCCGGAACCACTGCCCCGCGACCATCCCCTGCTCTCGCATCCTGGTGT
>CALMDI010000061.1 GCA_937864975.1 uncultured Chloroflexota bacterium
GGGGATCGCCTCGCCGCGACGTCCGACTTTATCATCGCCGGAGCGCAGGAAGGCGTGTTCCCGCGCATCTTCAGCGACGTGCATTTCACGACCGCCGCCGCTGCGGAGGAAGCGCGCACCAGCAGCCCAATCAGCAATTTTGCCGCGGCGACCGAATCGATTTACACCCTGTTCGACTGGCAGCAGATTCGCCCCGGCACGCCGTGGACGATGGTGTGGTCGGTCGATAACGAGGTCTTCTACAACCAGACGCGCCCGTGGCTCGGACCCGAAAGCGGCAGCGATTTTCTCGTTCAGCTGACCGCGCCGGGCGGCGTGCCGGACGGCAGCTACCAGATGGATATGTTCGTCGGCGAGGTGCAGCTCGCTTCTATCGACGCGCGCGTGGGCATCGGTCAGCTTCCGCTCGACCGCTTCGCGGGGACGACCGGCGCGCAGCTTCGCGGGCAAATCCTCGACGCCGACACGGGCGAAGGCATCGCGGGCGCGGCGTTCATCGTCCTCAGCGCGGAATACTCGGTCGAGGACTTCACGTGGAATGAAGATCAGGTTTTCGCGCAGGCGATCACCGATCAGGAGGGGCGCTTCGAGATTGCCCGCCTGCTCGAATACAGCACGGAAGACCGACCCGTTCCCTACAGTGCGGTCGTCGTCGCCCAGGGCTACCTGCCCGTGACGGCGGACGCGCTCGAAGTCGATCCGGTCGAAAATGGCGCGCAGATCGACATCATCCTCGAAATGACGCGCGACTGATGGCGGAGAAACAGCGGCTCGACATCCTCATCCACGAGCGCGGTCTCGCGCCGAGCCGCGAAAAAGCCCGCGCCATGATTATGGCGGGCGAAGTCCTCGTCGGCGGCGCGGTGGTCGACAAGCCCGGCACGCGCATTGACCTGACCGCCGACGTCACCGTGAAAAACAAGCCGCGCTTCGTCAGCCGCGGCGGCGACAAGCTGGCGGCGGCGCTCGACGCCTTCCCGGTCGACGTGACCGGGCGCGTCTGCGCGGACGTGGGCGCGAGCACGGGCGGCTTCACCGATGCCCTGCTTCAGTACGGCGCGGCGAAAGTCTACGCGCTCGACGTCGGCTACGGGCAGATCGCGTACGAACTGCGAACCGACCCGCGCGTCGTCGTCATCGAACGCACCAACGCCCGTCACGTGGAACGCCTGCCGGAGCCTGTGAGCTTCGCCAGCATCGACGCCTCGTTCATCTCGCTCAAGCTGCTCCTGCCCGTCGTCAAAAACTGGCTGACTCCGCAGGCGGACGTGATCCCGCTCGTCAAGCCGCAGTTCGAAGCCGGACGTGGGGACGTGGGCAAAGGCGGCGTCGTGCGCGACCCGCGCATTCACGAGCGCGTGCTGACGGACGTGCTGGCGTTCGCGCAGGCGGAAGGCTTCGCGGTGCGCGGCATCATCATGTCGCCGCTCAAGGGACCCGCGGGTAACACCGAATTTCTCGCGTGGCTGGCGTGGGGCGGCGATCAACCGTCCGTCGACGTCGAAACGCTCGCCCGGCAGGTCGCCGCGCGCTGAGCCTGCCCTACCCGACCGCTTCGTCAAGCTCGAAGGCGTCCAGCCGCAGCACGAACGCGCCCGACGCGCCGCCCTGCCCCGGCGTAATCTCCATCCGAAACACGGCGATTACGTATGCGCCCGCCGCCGGGAACGAAACCTGCGTCGTCAGCGTATTCGCGGACGGCATCCCGGCGACGAACAGCACGCTGCTGTCGGTCTGGTTCAGCACGGCAACCCCCAGCGCCACCTCGCCCACCACCCGCTGAAGATTCAGCGTCACGGTCGTCGGCGCGGGCGCCTGATAGCTGTAGGTGTACGACTGCTGGTTGTTCGCGCCCAGCCCGCCGTAATACGACTGGTTGACGAGCAGCGGAAGGTGCAGCGCGTTGGTGAAGCTGACCGGGCTTAAGCCGGGGAACGCGAAGTCCGGCTGCGCCTGCATCGGATTGCAGTTCAGGCGCAGGACGTAGCGCCCCGGCTCGTCGTTGTTGAAG
>CALMDI010000062.1 GCA_937864975.1 uncultured Chloroflexota bacterium
GATCACGCGCTTTCTATCGGCGCTGTATGCGGCGGCGGCGCTGGCGTTCATGTATCGCCTTGCCGCCGACCTGTTCGGTCGCACGGCGGCGCTGCTCGCCGTGTTTTTGCTCGGCACGCACAGCCTGTTTCAGTTCTACGCGCACGAGTTTCGTCCTTACGCGGCGCTGATGCTGTGGGTGATCGCGTCCGGTTGGGCGCTGCTGCGCTGGGTAGGCGCGCCGAAGCTCGGCTACGCGCTGATGTATGTTGCTTTCAGCGCGGCGGCGCTGTACACGCATTTCTTCGCGCTGTATGCCATCGCCGCTCAGGTCATCGCGTTCGTCCTGCTCGTCCGCTGGAACCCGACGCTGTACGCCCGCGCCTTTGGACTCTTTGCGCTGGTCGGGCTGTCGTTTTTCGGCTGGCTGCCGTCATTTTTGCACAGCATCCTCGTCGCGCAGCCGGGCGGGATTCGCTACGGGCTGCCGCTGGACGATCCCGGCACGCCCGGCGTCCTTTACGAAAGCTTGCAGCTGCGCCCCGTGCCGCTCGGCACGCTGCTGGTTGGCTTGGGCGTGCTGCTGCCGTTTGCGATCCGGTTGAATCCGCTTGATCGGGTGCGTTTCCGAACAGCGGCGTGGCGCAAATGGGTCTTCGTCGTTACCGCCGCGTTCGTCGTGATCGCCGCGGTTGGCACGAGCCGCTTTGTCGACGTGCTGACGCAGCGCAACCTGATAATTATCCTGCCGTCCGTGGCGATTCTGGGCGCGCTGGCGCTGCGCGCGCTGCCCCTGCCCGCGCGGGTCATCGCGCTTGTGTTGATTCTCAATCCAGCCGTGCGCGACTTTGAAAGCTATCAAAGCAATCAGCCGTATCAGGAAGTGCTTGCTTTCATCGAGCCGAGCTATGAAGCGGGCAGCCCCATCATCATCAGCGTCGATCAGGGGACGGGCGCTTACTTCACTTATGCCTATTACCTGATGGACAGGTTGCCGGGGCAGGTGACGCAGGCAGACATGTTCTACCTGACAATGGGACAGCCGGACATCAATCTGCCGGAAGCGCCGCTCAATCACACCGTCGATGCGTCGCCGGACGCGCTTGCCCGGTTCCGCGATTTGATCGCCGGGCAGGAGCGCGTCTGGTGGATTACGAGTCCGGTCGCGCCGTCCTACATCGGCGCGTATGAGCAGGTCATCGCAGAGGACTACACCCTTGCGCGGCGCGAAACCTTCAGCGACCGCAGCTATAATTACGACGTCACGGTTTTAGAGTATCGACGGGACACGCCAGAACAGAACGGTGCGGATGAGGACAGCGGCGATGATTGAACATGCGGGGTTTGTGCTGTGGTTCACGGGGCTTTCCGGCGCGGGCAAAACGACCGTCGCGAGAGCGGTTGAGGTCGAGCTTCGACGCCGCGGGCTGCGCGTCGAGCGGCTGGACGGCGACACCGTGCGCCAGCGCCTGACGAAAGACCTCGGCTTCACCAAAGAGGATCGTGACACGAATATCGAGCGCGTGACTTTCGTGGCGCAACTGTTGAGCCGCAACAACGTCGTCGTGCTGGGCGCGTTCATCTCGCCGTATCGCGAGACCCGCGACTACGTGCGCCAGGAAGTGACCAATTTCATCGAGGTCTACGTGGACGCGCCGATTGAAGTCTGCATTGACCGCGACGTGAAAGGGTTATACCAGAAGGCAATCGCGGGCGAGATTCCCAACTTCACGGGAATCAGCGACCCCTACGAGCCGCCGGAGTTTCCCGACGTGCATCTCCGCACCGATCAGGAAACGATTGACGACTCGGTGATGAAGGTGCTGAAGTGGCTGGAACAGCGGGGCTTGGTTCCCGTGGAGTCACACGCCTAAAACAAAGAAAGAGGGCGCGTTTTTGCATCCACTCAACCCCTATTCCCCCGCCCTCGCGGGGGGTTCCCGCCAAAGGCGGGAACTTCGGTTTGCCCCGTTCGCGCCGCTGAAGCGGCGTCTAGACCCGACAGCCTGCGGCTGTCGGGCGAACGAGGGCACAACCGCTCCGCAGTCGCGCCCGAGACGCGACCCCCTGAGCACCGATTTCGAGGAGGGAGTACCTAAAAACCTGCTGCCCGGATTTCCCCTCCCTGAAATCGGAGAGGGGTGTCGAACGAAGTGAGACGGGGTGGGGTTGCCCTGGCAAGTGAGTCCCAGCTTGGCGGGCGACTTCCAGCTTCCTGGGGTTGCCGAGGATTTGGTGTTTCCGGCACGGGTGTCGATCAAGGTAGCTTCCGCGAATAACATCTGGTTTACGGGGAGAGGGCAAGCTTTTGCATCTCGCGGAACTGTTCCAGCCAGTACTCGAACCAGTATTCCGACTGCTGCCGCGTGATCTGAATATGCATCCGGTTGCCGATAAACTCGTTGTGAAAGCCGAAAAATTCCACGATCAGCCGTCCGCTGGCGCGATCCGCGTCCACGATCAGGAGGCTGAAGCCGGGGCTGTAGGGGAGAAACCCATATTGCAGGTGATAGCCTGTGCCGTCGCGGCGGGTGTTCAGCCGCTTGAGGATGTCCACGGCGATGAAGATGTCGTTTCGCAGATCGACCGCGGCGATGTCGAGCTGCTTCTGCAACTGCGTGATTTCCTGATCTTCATGCGGGTTCTGAAGCAGGATCGTGACCTTGCCGCCCTTTTCAAGAATTTCGTCCTTGATCGGCGCGGCGTCGCGCAGAATGTTGATCGCGGATGGCGCGTAGATGGACAGGGTTTTCGCGCCCTTGATGAACTCGCGGAACGGGACAAACTGGTTACGATTTCGCAGCAGTTCGTGAATGTCCTCGTGTTTCACGTCGGGCGCGGTCGTGCGAAAGACCAGCACCACGAGCGCGGCGATAATCACCGTCAACTGCACGTTGATCGGCACTTCGCCCAAGACGTCAATGGCGATCAGCGCGATGCCAACGCCAACAACGACATAGGCTTCGATGTGTCGGAAGGTGGTCAGGTCACCGGCGATACGCCGAAAGCTGCGGAGCAGGGCTGCCATCGGGTTCCGTCTCTACTGCATCGCCGCCGCGAACAGGTTGCACAACTGGGGGTCGGTCGCCGCGTAAATGTAGTCGAGCGTTTCGCCGAAGCGCACCGTCGTACCGCTGCCGGAACACGGCTCAATCTCCGCCGATTGTGCCGCGAAGCCCTGCCCGGTGTTCAGCGCGCACGGCAGCAGATTGCGCTGCAAGCGGTCGCGGTTAATGACCGCCAGCGCGCCGACTTTCGGAATCTCGCCCTGCACAAGCTGCCCGATGTCCACCTGGGTATAGACGCGCGCCGCCACCGCGCCCACGCTCTGATAGCAGCGGATCATGTCGTCCAGCTTGGCGATCATCGCCGCGCCCGCCGGATTGCCCGTGATAAGCGCGCCCCCGCCGCCAATCGTGGTGATGGCATTGGTAATGCTCATGGCGTCCGTGCTGGTGTAACCGTAATTCGTGAAGTTGGGCATCACACTTTGCGCGGCGGCGGCATCCTGTGCCGTGTCGCCCGAGGTCGGCACCAGATTCAACTTCAGCTCGCTGCACGCCGCGGCGAGAAGGCAGAGCAGCGACAGAAGCAGGGCGTTACGCATGGTCGTCTCCTTGGTTCGTTACACTGCCCATTATACAGGAGGCGGCTTGCCCGCGCGCGACGCTAGGACGACGCTTCCTCGCCTTCCAGCGTCACGGCTTTGCGCGCCCGTTCGCCGCGCCAGCTATCGATAAAGATGGGGAAAACGCCGAGCACAATCGCGTGATCCGCCAGGTTTGATACGTTGGAGATCACGCCGGGGATTTGATAGTGGATGAAGTCCACGACCGCGCCATGCTGCAATCGGTCGATGGCATTGCCGAGCGCGCCGCCGCAGATCAAGCCGATGGCAAGCCGCGTCAGGTTGGCGTGGTCGGGCAGGCGTCCATAGAAGACCAGCATCGCCGTCACCACCACGACCGCGATCACAAGGAAAATGTCGCCCGCCTGCGGCAGAAAGCCAAACGCCGACCCCCTGTTCTCGCTGCGGGTAATCTGGAAAAACTGGCTCAGCGCCGGGATCGGCTGGCGCGATTCGCCCATACGCAGCGAGTCGATAACCCATCCCTTCGTGACCTGATCGACCGCCACCACCGCGCCCATGACCGCCACCAGGAACAGCCAACGCCGCATTCTGCCACCCATATCTCTCTAATTCTCTCAGTAACTGCGTCATTGTAGCACAGCTTACGCTTTGCCTTGATTGGACGAGTCTGAGAGACGCAAAAACGCCGCGGAAGCTCGCGCGTCCCGGGCGTTTGGTTTGATCAGCATGAGAGAATGAAATCTAAGGAAGCGATGCGTCTTAAATGACCATCACCATACGCAGCCCGCTGAGCACAACCCCAATCAATAATAAGCAAATCAATATATAGGCGGTAAATTCACTGCGACGTACTTTCATGGCACTCCCACCATTCCAACGACCGTGTGTTCTTAGCCAACTTTACCGCTATGCTTCTATTAAACACAAGCATACTACCCCAAAAATGGGTGAACTTGACGAAAAATTTATGCTTTTGACAGCGCCTATGCGTTTAGAAGATGCTTCTCTGGTGCAGAGCGCATCGTGCTGCGAAGGAACTATAATGGAGCTTGCATTAAGGCGCAAAGGCACCTGGAAAATGGTGAAATAAGAGGAATGCAGTAGGGGCGCACCCTTGCCAGGGATCCCACACTTGCCGATGCGCTCGATCAGGTTAGCACCGACGACGCGAAGGCAATGGCGCGGCGTCTGGCGCGGGAAGAGGCGATCTTCGCGGGCACATCCACGGGTGCAAACGTCGTCAC
>CALMDI010000063.1 GCA_937864975.1 uncultured Chloroflexota bacterium
GCCAGATGTTCTGATTCCGCCAATTTCGAGAGACGAATTTGTAGAATCTATTAAAGGCTATATGGCGTGGTCGAGAGGGAGGATGGATGGCAGCCTCTCTCGCCCGTCGCAAGCTTACGCGATTCTGACGGTGTGCCGCGGGCTGTACACGTCCCGATACGGGGAGCAGGTTTCCAAGCGTCAGGCGGCGTTGTGGGCAGCAGAGACTTTGCCGGAGTGGGTGTCTCTCATCCAAAATGCGCTCATATGGCGGAAGACGTGGCGTGATGTCGACGTGGATCAGGAGGCGACACTTGCCGAGACACGGCAATTTGTTCATTTCGTCATCGACCAGATTCTTGGCGAGACGCGATCAACCGGCGGAGATCAGAGTTCGGGCAGCGGCATGGGCTGAACCGTGACCTTTTCCCGCAGGCGTTCCGTCTCGCGTTTCAGCACGCGCCGCAGTACGGCAACCGCCGTCGCATAGGTCGGCTCGACGCCCGTGTAGCTCAGGCTGCCGGTGCCCAGGTTATGCCCCTTGCTCATGGGCGTGTCCGACGCATAGTGCAGGAAACCAATGTCGAACGGCGCGCCGTAAAGCGTCACGATCTCGTTCTGCGGGTGGCGTTTCGGACGCACCGCTTCGTACACCGACGACAGGTACGGACCCGCTTCCATCTCAATATCCGTGTAGCCCTCGCGGTAGAAGACGTCCATGTAGCGCGGGTTTTGCAGGAAGGTGCCGCGCGCGCTGATCGACTTTTGATTGTCCAGCACCATGCCATACGTCATGTACGGCGCGACGTCGGTGGCGCTGAAGCAGTTCTGAAACAGGTACGTGTTCTCGGAATGCTCGTCGTGGACGACGTTTGGGATCATGATGTCTCCGATGCGCCCGTTCAGCGTTGCCGCCTTGCCCATCGCGTACACGCCGAGGATTTGCGCGACGTGTTCCGTAGCACGCGCCAGAAGCTCGTACGCGCCCAGCCCCAGCGGATAATCGATGTTGAGGATCACGGCATCGCTGTTCTTCAGTAAGCCAAAATCGCAGGCTTCGCACAGGCGTGGGTCGAGCCATTCCGGGCGCAGCTTCGCCAGTTCGATCACCTGAGTCTCGATGTCGAATCCGTGGCGGCTCGGCACGCGGTGAACCCCAATCGTCTGTTCGTCGTGCCGAAGCTGCTGCCGCGCTTCCTTCGCGTCCTCTGACAGATATTTCTTGAGGATGTAATAGAGGAAATTGTCGAGGTTACGCGCGCCGCCGTCCTGCTGAATGATCGCGTATTCGGTCAGCAAATCCTCGTGCCCGCGCGACCGGATATAGTCGATCAGCGTCGTTTCCTCGCGCCGCGCGAACCCTGTTAGCAGGTTCGTGAGGGAGTGCGTGTTGCTGGAAATAAAATATACCGGGCGCTGCTCCAGGTCGACCACGTTCCGAAGTCCGTTCTGAAGCTCGCGCCACCACGACGCCGTGCCACGCCGGTAATCCGCCTGCGAGCCTGCCAGCAGCCGCAGTCCGATGTGCTTGCGCGCCTTCGCCATCTTCGTCAGCGTCGAGACGAAGCGCGCTCCCCAGACGATTTCCAGGCGCTGCAATTCAGCAATGTCCATTTGGAGCGCGCCCGCCAGCATCTGCCGCTCGGCGTCCGTGAGAGGCGTGCTGCGGTCGGCATTTTGCGACAGGAACAGCCTCGCCACCTCGCTTTGCAGCAGCGCGTGCAGCTTGTTCCACTCAATTTGATACGCCGTCAGAATGGGGATCAGGTCGTCAATGTCCGAACGGCTGGCGATGAATACGGCGAGGGTATGGTCGCCGTCGAAATGCGTGCGGCGGCGGCGTCCGGGAGCGAAGGTGCGTTCCCATGCCGTCACGGGATACCCGGCGTCCAGAAACGAGGTTTCCACCTGCCCAAGCAGCACGTAATCGACGTCCGCCATGTCGGAGGGGAGGCGCAGGCTGCTGTAGACCAGCGCCGACGTATCGGGGAACGGGCTACGCGCGTGAACGTGGAGTGACGACTCCATCGCCATGTGCGCTTCAACCAGCGTCTCGATCTGAATTGTATGGGTCGAGCGCAGCAGCGAATAGTACGTCCGCATGTACAGCTCGATCTCTTCGCTTCCCGTCTTTGGCACAGTCCGATCCATGACTGCCTCCAATCCTTAGCGCGGGTGCGGCGGTCGAGCGTGCGGACGCGACCCAGAGCGGCGAAGCTCGCCGCGATTTACCCGCGTATTTGTCGGTTAATGTCCCGCATCCGCTTGCGCTCGGCAGCCTTGCGCTTCTGAATCGCCTCGCGCTCTTTGAGCAGGTCTTTAGTGCTGATGTCGAGGCTGCGTTTCGGCGCTGCCATCGCCAGTATCAGGGTCGCCACGCCGCCGAGTACCAGGAAGATCAGCACCGTCGCGCCCAGGCGCAGTTGCTCGCGCGGAATTCCCGGCGTTCGGAACTGCGGAACCGCGTCGCGGAGAAGATCGACGACCGCCGGCGCTGCCGCGTAGGCAATCAGCGCGAGCATGACGATCATGACGAATCCCAGTACGGGCCAGTATTTGCGAATCCCCGAAATGTCCCGCGGCTCTTTAAACCCCATGGCAGCTAATCTCCTGTGACCGGTTCACGTTCCGCGGCGGCTTGGACAGCCTCCACTATCTTGTAGTATCCGGTACACCGGCACAAATTTCCCGTAAAGCTTTGCTGGATTTGCTCGACGGTGGGCTGCGGGTGCTCCTCCAGCAGCTTTGCGCCCGCCATCAGAAAGCCGGGCGTGCAGTAGCCGCACTGCACCGCCCCTTGGGCGACAAACGCCGATTGAATGGGATGAAGCTGCCCGCCCTGTTCGAGTCCTTCGACCGTGACGATGCTCGCGCCGTGCGCGCGTGGGGCAGGCACCATGCAGGACATCACCGCCACGCCGTCCAGAAACACGGTACACGCGCCGCATTCGCCCTCGGCGCAGCCTTCCTTCGTACCCACGTAACCCGCGTCTTCACGCAGAAAGCGCAATAGCGTTTTGTCATGCCCGCCGTCGAAGCTGTTCGTTTCGCCGTTGATGGTCGTCTGAATCGGCTGATTCGCCTCGTGCATGACCGACTGATTCAGCGGCTCCATCACGTGCGCCCGCGTCGCCCCCCAGAGCATCGCCGGATCGCGCGGATAATGCGCCGCCTGTTGATTTGCGGCAAGCGCCCCCAGCGCCCGCGCCACGAGGACGCGCAGCGCTTCGGTGCGATACACCGCCGTCGAGCGAATGTCGTCAATGGGCGACGGCGTTTCCGCCGCCAGCCGCGCCGCCTGGGCAATCGTCTCCGGCGTCAGCGCCCGCCCGACCAGCGCTTCCTCCGCATTGGGCGCGCGAATGATCGTCGGCGCGACACTGCCGAGGGTAATCACCGCGCGCGTGACCGTCTCGCCGTCGAGCGCGACGACGACCGCCGTATCCACCACCGAAATCGCCTGCGCGCGGCGCAAGCCAAGCTTCAGGAAAATGCCGCGCTCGTTTTCAGCCAGCGCGCGGAACGAGATGCCCGTGAGCATTTCCTCGGCGCGCATCACCGTGCGCCGCAGCCCGGTATAAAATTCCGCCAGCGGCACAACGCGCTCGCCCTCGCGCGAGGTCAGCGCCACCGCGCCGTCGAGCGCCATAAGCGGCGCGATGGTGTCATTCGCGGGCGATGCCGTAATCAGATTTCCGGCAATTGTCGCGCGATTGCGAATCTGCGGCGCGCCGACTTCCCAGCACGCCTGCGCCAGCGGCAAGCCATGCCGGACGATGAGGTCGCTGCCGACGACGTGATTGTGCATCACCAGCGGACCGAGATGAATCCGGTCGCCGCGCTGCTCGATCTGATCCAGCCCCGGCGCGCGCGTAATGTCGATCAGCACGTCCACGTCGGGGCGCTGACCGCGCTCGATTTCCAGAATCAAATCGGTCCCGCCCGCGATGATCCGCGCGCGCGATTTGTGGGTCGCCAATAATTCGAGGGCTTCATTCAGCGTTGCGACGCTGAAGTAATGATTCCACATACTCGGCAGCCAATTCTGTAGGATGATTTCCAACGATTGTAACGCAAGGGCGTTGCGCCATTATTAAATCGACATGAAAGAACTCTGGAACTGCACCCAGGTACAAGCAGCGCGTTCGCCTCTGCACATTTATTCACAGCGCTGCTAATCACGCTTTCCTCGCCGTTAACGGCTCAACCTCAAAAAGGGTCACCGGATTGATATTCATAATGCACGTCTCGCGATACGTCGTTTCCACAGTCGTACGGCGGTCGAAAGTGTGAACGTGCCCGTGTACCATGTAGCGCGGGCGATACCAGTCCATGAAGCGCAGGAACGCCTTGAAGCCGGTGTGCGTCAGGTCATCCTGATCGTGAATCCCGCGCGCGGGCGAATGCGTCACCAGAATATCGGCGCCGTACCCGAAGCGCCAGCGACGCGGCAGCAGACGCTTCCCCATGCCAATCACCTTAAGCAGCATCTCGGACTCGGAGTATTGAATCAAGCCGTTGTTGTAGCGCATCGAGCCTTCGAGTCCGGCGAACGTCAGCCCCTTGTAGGTCAGCACGCGCCCATGCAGGTCTTCGCCACCGGGCGGGTTCATCCGGTAATTCTCGTCATGGTTGCCGCGCACGTAAAAGAGCGGCACGTTCAGGACGGACGTGAGGAATTCGAGATAATACGCGGGCAGGTCGCCGCTGCTGAGGATGAGATCGACGTCGTGGTAGCGCCGCCGCAGGTGCGCGGCATTCTCCATTTGCTGCATGACCGTATCGCTGACGGAGAGAATCTTCACGGCTCGGCTCGTTCCGATGCAACACGGCTGGTCATCACCGTTGCAGCGCTAAGCCTCCGCCTCTGCCGCTTCGCCCAGCCACTGCATCGGCTGTCCGGTGCCGCCGCGCCGCAGCATAATCATTTCCGCCATGATGCTGACGGCAATCTCTTTCGGCGTTTCGGCGTTGAGTTCCAGCCCAATCGGCGCGTGAATCCGGCGAAGCTGCGCCGCCGACAGTCCGTGCTGCTCCCGAAGCGCCTTAATGGTCAGCGCCCAGCGGCGGCGGCTGCCGATCAAGCCGATGTAAGCGGCGTCGGTTTGCAGCAGCGCCGGGATCAGGTCGATATCGACCGGCAAGCCGCGTGTGACCGCCGCGATATACGTCTGTCCGTTGATGGTCACGTGTTGGGCAATATCGGCAGGCTTGCAAATCGCGTAGCCGTCGAGACCGGGCGCATAATCGGGATTGCAGAATGCCTCGCGGTCGTCGGACAGGAGGACGCGAAATTCCAGCCATTTGCCCAGGTCTGCCAGCGCTTTGCCCACGTGCCCGCCGCCAATGACCAGCAGCGTCGGCGAAACGACGACCGGCTCGACAAAAATTTCCGCCGTGCCGCCGCAGATGCCGGGATCGCCCGCTTCCAGGCTGTTGAGCGTGTAGCTGCTCAGGCGCGTTTGCCCATCGCTCATCGCGTCGAGCGCTTCCTGAATGACGCGCGCTTCCATCGCGCCGCCGCCCACCGTGCCCACAATCGAGCCGTCGGCGCGGACGAGCATTTTGCTGCCTTCGTGACGCGGCATCGACCCCTGCACGCGCACCACTGTCGCCAGGGCGAGCGGCTCGCCACGCGCCTGCGCTTCCAACAATGCCTCGTAGACTTTTCGGACGTCATCCATCGCCGCTGATCTCCACCTCGCCCAGAGGCAGCCGCTGCGCGCTATCGCCGGCGCTGGGGGCAAAACGGGTCTGCGTCACCGGATCGTACAAGCCCATGACGACTCTGTAGCGTCCCGGCGACAGGTTCGCCAAGTCTACCATAATTGTGTCGCGAAGCACGCCCGGAAGCCAGTTCCCCGGCGGCAGCGCGCCCTGCCCCGGACGCACGTCCGCCTGCGCCGCCGTCAAGCCTTCCCGGTCAAGGACGTGTACGAAAATCTTGGCATCCCCCTGCGCCGCGCCGGCGGACGCCCACGTCAGTTCGACCGCCAGCTTCTGCGTCTCCGGCTGATAATCCAGCGCATAGGTTTGCAGCCGGATCGCGCCGTCCTGAAAGGTCGCCGCGGGTTCCCCGGTCGGCTGCTCTGGCTCAAACACCCCCTGATACGCCCAGTGTCCATACGGCATGTAGTGACCACTGGGCACGTTGGGCACGATGCGAATCTCCACCGTATCGCCGGTCACCAGCGCGCGCGGAATCAGCGTCGCCACTTCGAGCCAGCTTCCCGGCAGCTCAGGAATCCAGCGTGTCGCCACCCGCTGCCCATTCGCGTACACGTCGAACGTGCCCGCGCCGCGCGGGTGCAGCCGCGTGACGAGCAGCACGTCCTCGTTCGGGAAGGTCACCAGCGTGAACGTTTCTTCGCCATTAATCAGTCGCCCGCCATCCATCACCGTGCAGTCGAGCGCCCCACAGGCGATATAGCCCATTTCGTAAACTTCGGTCGGAAAGCCGCCGAGCCGCTCGTCGTTCCACCAGCGATAGCGATGCACTCGCTCCGACACGAGATCGCCGACGTCGATCTGCTCGATCAGCCGCCAGCCTTCGATGGCGTCGAGCGTGCTCGGCTGCCAGATGGACGTCGAACGGTCGGCAGGAGTCCACTCCGGCTGGTAAATGCCCTGCGCGTCGGCGGCAAGCGCGACGTTGTGCTGTGGATTGAGTGTCACGGTATAGGACGCCAGCGCGTCGGCGTACAGGCTCGTATCCGCCAGATAGCCCAAGCCCAAGCCATGCCCGCGCCCGTAGCTGGCGATGAAGTCGGGGCGCACGCTGTCGAGAAATTCCGCCACCGAACCGGGACCATTGCGCCAGTAATCCGCCGCGCCGGGCGTCGTCAGCCCGACGATATCGACCGTCGTGCGCCCCCCCAGGTAGCGCATCATTCCCGTGTCGTGAACGGCAATCACCGCGTCGGGCGGCGTGTTCGCTTCCAGCCAGCGCGCCATTTGCAGCGGCTGGCGGTAGACGTAATCGACGTTGAGCAGGAAGTACGAGAGGAATGGATAGGTCGTGAGGACGGTCGCTATTGCCGTGACCGCGACCAGCCCGCTTCGGAGCGGACGCGCGCGCGCCGGGAACGCCGCCGCGCCCCATGCCGCCAGCGGGAACAGCAGCGCGATCAACGGCATCTGATAGCGCTTGAAGTGCCAGAACGCCGTGTCGAGCGTGGAGATGGCGCCGGCTCCGCCGACCAGCCATGCGATCACCAGCAGCCCCGTCACGCGCCACTGCGAATGACGCAGCAGGAAGATCAGTCCCACCAGCGCCAGCAGGGACAGGAGGAAC
>CALMDI010000064.1 GCA_937864975.1 uncultured Chloroflexota bacterium
ATGCTTTCAAGTCCCTCGCCCTGAGGGAGAGGGATTTAGGGTGAGGGTCATACACAGGCGAACAAAATGCATAACACGCTCTAGTCGTCAAAGCACGCGAACGGTGGGTGAAAGCAGGATGGCATCCACCTCCACCTTGAAATAGAGTTGCTTCTATATCTAACTGTTATTCAACTATTTTATAATCGCATCCCAACTTTCTCCTGTGCCGTCCTGCTTATCAGGAAAATGCACAAATATAGACTCACAATTGCTCCATTTCTAACACAATTGGCGTACCTATTCGGCTCAGTCAGACGTATAAAAGCGCAGCGATACAGCGTCTAAGAATACGTGACAGGAACAGCATTTCTCATCCACTTCATAAATATATCCGCCAATCCACTTCCAATTATCGAGTACAATAGTAGTAAGGTTGAGCGTCAATCGGCGCTCGAAGACCTGATGTAAACAGTGAGGGACAGAAACCAATCATGATGCGTTTTGAGCGTTTTACCGAGCGCGCGCAGGATGCGGCGGCGCGAGCCTACGAAATCTTGCAGCGTTACGGGCATAACCAGGTGGATACCGAGCATATCCTGCTGGCGCTGCTGGAGCAGACCGATGGGGTCATCCCGCAGCTTTTGGAGCGGCTGAATGTCGACGTCGGCACGATGCGCGCGCGGCTGGACGAAGTATTGCGCGCCAGCCCGAAAGCCGCCATCTACGGGCAGGGAACCAACCAGGTGTTCATCACACCGCGCGTCAAGCGGATTATCGACCTCGCCAATGAGGAAGCGAACCGCCTGCGCGATGAATACATTTCGACCGAGCACATTTTTCTCGCCATCATCAACGAGCGCAACACCGCCGTTGCCAAGCTGCTGGTCGATAACGGAATCACACGCGAGCGCCTGTACGACGCGATCAAAGACCTGCGCGGCGGGCAGCGCGTAACCGATCCCCAGGCGGAGAGCCGCTATCGCACCCTCGAAAAATACAGCCGCGACCTGACGCGCATGGCGCTCGAAGGCAAGCTCGATCCGGTGATCGGGCGCGATGCCGAAATCATGCGCGTGATTCAGGTGTTGAGCCGCCGCACCAAGAACAACCCGGTGCTGATCGGCGAGCCGGGCGTCGGCAAAACGGCGATTGTCGAGGGTTTGGCGCAAAAGATCGCCGATGCCGACGTGCCAGAGCTTTTGCAGGGCAAGCGTGTCATCTCGCTCGACCTCGGCGCGATGCTGGCGGGCAGCCGTTTCCGCGGCGAATTCGAGGAGCGCCTGAAGGCGACGATTGAAGAAGTTCAGCGCGCCGAAGGTGAAATCATCCTCTTTATCGACGAGCTGCATCAGGTCGTCGGCGCGGGTGCGGCACAGGGCGCGCTCGACGCGGGCAATATGATGAAACCGGCGCTGTCGCGCGGCGAGCTTCAGTGTATCGGCGCGACCACGCTGGACGAGTATCGCCAGCACATCGAGAAGGACAGCGCGCTGGACCGCCGCTTTGCCCCCGTGTACGTCGAGGAGCCGAGCGTCGAAGACACCATCGACATGCTGTTCGGCTTGCGCGACCGTTACGAGGCGCACCACAAGGTCACGATTTCGGACGAAGCCATTTACGCCGCCGCGCGCATGGCGGATCGCTACCTCACGGAGCGCCGCCTGCCCGACAAGGCGATTGACCTGCTGGACGAATCCGCCGCCAAGCTGCGCGTGGCGCTCTACTCGCTGCCGCCGCGCCTGAAGGAAATGAAGGAAGTCCTCAGCCGCCTGCTGGCGGACGAGGAAGCCGCGGGCATGGCGCGCGACTACGAACGCGCCGCCGAGTACAAGGTGCGCCGCCTCCAGATGGAGGACGAATTTGACCGCGAGCGCTATCAATGGCAGCAGGAAAACACGATTGACGAAGTGGTCGACGCCGAGGACATTGCTTCCGTCGTCGCCCAGTGGACAGGCATCCAGGTGAGCCAAGTGCTGGAAACCGAGAGCGAGAAGCTACTGCGTATGGAAGAGGCGCTGCACGGTCGCATCATCGGACAGGAAGGCGCGGTCTCCGCGATTTCTCATGCCATCCGGCGCGCGCGCAGCGGTCTCAAAGACCCGCGCCGTCCTATCGGCTCGTTCATCTTCCTCGGTTCCAGCGGCGTTGGCAAAACCGAACTGGCGAAGGCGCTGGCAGAGTTTCTGTTTGACGACGAGGACGCGCTCGTGCGTATCGACATGAGCGAGTACCGCGAGCAGCACACCGTCAGCCGTCTGTTCGGCGCGCCGCCCGGCTACGTCGGCTACGAGGAAGGCGGTCAACTGACCGAAGCCGTCCGCCGCCGCCCGTACCGAGTCATCCTGTTTGACGAGATCGAGAAAGCGCATCCCGACGTGTGGAACGCGCTGCTGCAAATTCTCGAAGATGGTCGCCTGACGGATGGTCAGGGGCGCACGGTCGACTTCCGCAACACGGTCATCATCATGACCAGCAACCTCGGCACGGAATACGCCCGTAAGGGTGGCGCGCTCGGCTTCATCCAGTCGAGCGACGAGCAGGCGATTGCCGATCATCAGAAGATCGAAAAGGCGATGCGCGACACCTTCCGACCGGAATTCCTCAACCGCATCGACGAGGTCATCATTTTCGCGCCGCTCGCGCCAGCGGATGTCGAGCAGATC
>CALMDI010000065.1 GCA_937864975.1 uncultured Chloroflexota bacterium
AGCGCATCAAAATCAGTCCCACCGACAGCGTCGAGCGCGCGCTGGAACTCGTCGGCGGCGCGTAAGCAACGAGCGATCACCGGTCAGCTTTCAGCCGTCAGCTTAAAGTCAATTCAAAAACTGAACGCAGAGCAACAGAGAGACGGAGCAACAGAGATTTTTAATAGGCTCTCTGTTTCTCTGTCCCTCTGTTGCTCTGCGTTAACTCTTTCATCTTTAGCTGAAAATTGACCGCCGACCGCTGACAGCTTTCAATTCTGTCACCCGCCTCCGCGACAATCGCTTCTCTGCTACAATCCCCCTACCGTCGAAGTGAGTTGCCCACGATCAAGCGATGCGCCTGAAAAAACTCTCTTTGCCCATCGCGCAGCTGCTGCTGGCGCTCAGTATCGCCGTGGTCTCGGCGCAAGGACAGGAGTGCGGGGCAGCGCTCGTCGCGCTGTGGACGGCTGCGAGTAACGCCTGCATCAACGGACCATCGGGCGCGGTCTGCAATGGGGGCAGCCCGCCGCAGGCGGAACCCACCGGACCCGTCAGCAATGCGCTGGCGGCGCAGGGGGCGCTGGTCGAAGCTGGCGTGGTCGACGCGCTGCATACGCCGCCCATTGATCTGACAGTCGGCACGTTCGGGATCGCGTGGCTGCGCCTCTCCGCCCCGACGCAAGCGACGGCGCTGCTCGTCGGCGAGGTCGCCATTCGGGATGTCACCCCACCCGAATCTCCCGCCTGGACGTCCATGCTGGTCCAAACGCCCGCTCTGCCACCGACGTGTTCTGCCGCGCCCGACAATACGCTGATCATTCAGAGCCTGGTCGGGCAGTCCGCGCGTCTGACGATCAATGGGGCGTCGCTGGCGCTGAACGGCACGGTCGCGATACGAACAGGGAATGCGGAAACGCATTTTGTAGCTCTCTCCGGTCAGTCGAGTGTTGCCGTTTCCGGCGCAACGCAATCGCTGATGGCGGGGCAGGAGATCATCCTCGCGCACGCTCCCAATGATTGGACGCAGGTTATGGCGGCGGCTCCGCCACAGGCGATTGATACCGCGCCGTTCCAGACTCTGCCGCTGGCGCTGCTGCCGCGTGCCGTCGTGCTCTCGCAGTCCGGCTTCGCGCGAACCGAAAGCCCTGTAAATCTGCGGACGCAGCCGTCGGAAGACGCGGGCGTGATCCTTCAGGTGCCTGCCGCTCAGGTCATGAACGTACTCGGACAAAACCCCGAAGGCTCGTGGCTTCACGTCCGGCTGGAATCGGGTCAGACCGGCTGGATGCTCGCCGAGCTTCTGAGCGGCGCGATCGGCGCGATACCGGCGGTGTACGAGGCGACACCGCTGCCGCCGGAACGGTACGGCGAGGTTTCCACCACCGGGCGCATCCTCGCGCCTGCCGGGGTGAGTCTGCGGCAGGGACCGGATGCCGGGTTCCCGGTCGTCGCCTCGCTCAGCGATGGAACGCTCGTCCAGCTTGTCGCGCGCAGCCCGTACAGCCAGTGGGTGAAAGTCGATTCCAACGGTACAATGGGCTGGGTTGCCTTAATTACGCTGGAAACACAGGCGCACTTCGACATGCTGCCGGTCGATACGACCGTCTCGCCACCGCCGGCGCCAACGCGGGCGCCGGGTTCTTTCGGCAACGCATTCCCGGACCCAAATCTGCCGGGTAATCCTTAATTCCCAGTCGGCAGTTGCACATTCCAGCCCTGCGGGCGACCCTTTACGAGCCGCCCGGTCTTGTAACGACGACTTCTACCGGGAGCCGCCGTGGAAACCAATCCCGCTGTAGCCCTTTTCCTTGCCCTGGGTCTCATCATTCTGGCATCGCGGCTGGCAGGCGCGTTCAGCCGCAAGCTGGGTCAGCCGCGCGTGCTGGGCGAACTGATGATTGGCGTCATCCTCGGACCCACCCTCCTCAATCTGCTGCACCAGCCTGTCTTTCAGGGGGTCGAGCTTGACGAAGCCGTGAAAGAGCTGGCAGAGCTTGGCGTCTTGCTGCTCATGTTCCTCGTCGGTCTCGAAGTGGAACTGCGCGAGCTTGCCAGGGTCGGGCGCGTGGCGATTCTGGCAGGCATCGCCGGGGCGCTCGTGCCGCTGCTGCTGACGATGCCGGTTGTTTTGTTGTTTAACTATTCCTGGATACCCGCGCTCTTCGCCGGAGTCACGCTCGCGGCAACATCGGTCAGTATTTCGGCGCAGGTGCTGTTGGAACTCGGCTTCCTGCGAACTAAGGAAGGCAGCGCCCTGCTTGCCACCGCGCTGATTGACGACGTGGTGGCGATTTTGCTGGTGTCGGTCGCCATCGCCGTGACGGGAGCAGGCGGTCAGGACGGCGGCGGTTCGGTGGCGGCGATTGTGCTGCGGATGGCAGCATACCTTGTCGGCGGTTTCCTGGTGGCGTGGTTCGTCGTGCCACGCATCATGGACTGGATTGCCGAGCATCCGCGCCTGTCGCAGTCCTACGGCGTGCCCGCCTTCGCGCTGATCTTCGCGCTGCTGTTCGCGTGGTCTGCCGAAATGCTGGGCGGCATCGCGGCGATCACCGGCTCATTTTTGGCGGGCGTCGGCTTGAGCCAGACGCGCGATTCTGTCAGGCATCAGATCGAAGACGCAGCAGGGCACATCACTTATGCCTTTCTTGTGCCGATCTTCTTCGTCGGCGTCGGCTTGCAGACCGATTTAAGCGCCTTTCCCCTGAGCGCGCTGCCGCTTGCCGCGCTGCTCCTGCTGGCGGGCGTCGTGTCGAAGGTGCTCGGCTGCGGCGTCGGAGCGCGTCTGGGCGGGTTCACGAACAAGGAAGCGTTTCGCGTTGGCGTGTGCATGATCTCGCGCGGCGAGGTCGGCTTGATTATCGCATCACTCGGCGTGTCGGCAGGCGCTTTCAGCACCAGCGACCCCCTGTTTGCATCCCTGTTTCTGGTCATTCTGCTGACGACGGTGCTGGCTCCGCCGCTGGTGCGGTGGGTCTTTCGCGATAAGCCAGACGAGGAGCAACAAGGCGAAGGAGCGCAGACGGCATGAAGCTGGTTGTGTTGATTACGTCGCGATTGGAAGGCGGGCTTGAGGTCGCGCAGGGATGGCAGGAAGGGGGAGCGCCGGGCGTGACCGTGCTGCGAAGCCAGGGTATCCATAATTTGCAGAAAGCCGTCCAGCGCGGCGATATTGAGCTGCCGCGCGTGGTCGGGTCGATGGCAGCGGCAATGGCAGCCCTCATCGACAACATGGAGCAGAACGGATTGATTGCCCTCTCGGTCGTGGATGATACGCTGGTCGACCAGCTGGTGAAGCTGGCACAGGACGCGCTAGGGGATTTGTACCAGCAGGATAATGGTATTCTCTTCGTCATTCCCATCGAGCGTGCTTACGGCGTCACGTCGCATCGCGGCGAGTAGCGCCTCTTGTTCCCGCCTCGCATTCTGGTATAATGCGTCTTGATCCTGGGGAGTCGCCAAGTGGCAAGGCATCGGACTTTGGATCCGACATTCGTAGGTTCGAATCCTACCTCCCCAGCAAAAATGACCCGACGGCTACAGCCTACGGGTCGTTTTTATTGACCCTCCGTTTCGCCCCTGCGCTATTGACACACCCGCGCCAACTTTGATAACGTGTACTTCAGATCGGACATCCGTTTCGAGGTTATGACAAACGCCGTCGCTTTCGCTACCACGTCCGCAGATGCCCCCGTGATTCTCGCGCCGCACGACGCGCGCGGAATTGCCCGATTCTTTCAGGTGCTTGCCGACCCGACGCGCGTTCGCATGGTCAAGGCGCTGGCGGATTCGGAGTGGTGTGTTTCCGATCTGACGCAGGCGCTGGGGATGGATCAGCCTGCCGTCTCGCATCAGTTGAAATACCTCCGCGAGCTTGGGCTTGTCCGCTGGACGAAAAGCGGCAGGCACGTCTATTACACCCTCTCGGACACCCACCTCCGCGACATCCTCATGAGCAGCATCGCACATTTGGAGTGCCACGTTTAGCTTTTAGCGGTCAGCTTTCAGCCATCAGCTTAAATACAATAGATAACGCCATAACGCAGAAGTAACCTCAGGTAAAAGATTAGCGATCGCGGCTCACCGCCGAGCGTTTTGAACGCTCGGCGAGAGGAAAAGCCGGAAACCTCTGAAGCGGTTGGAACCGC
>CALMDI010000066.1 GCA_937864975.1 uncultured Chloroflexota bacterium
TGCATCGTCACGCGCTCGGTGCTGTAGGCAAACAGCGCCCGCGCCTGCTTTTTCGCCCGCTTCAGCTCCGCGTCGCTGATGTCGCCGCGCCGGACGCGCTCGATCTCGACATGATACGCTTCTTCGACGTTTTCAAGTTTCTGCCCGTCGCGCACGGTGACACTGACCCCGTACAGGAACGGATCAATCGTCGGCGTCATGCTGCCGCCGACGGACGCCGCCAGCCCGGTATCGACGAGCGTTTTATAGAGGCGACAGGTTTTGTTGTCGATGCCGCCGCCGCCCAAGCCATCCGGTCCGCACAGGATGCTGTTGAGAATTTCCAGGGCAAACCAGTCATCCTCGGTCGCCTGGGGGACGTGATAGGCAAATTCGAGAAAGGCTGTGCGCCCCGGACGCTCGACCACGACGCGCCGCTCGCCCTGCTGTTCCGGCTCCGGGCGCACGAACAGCTTCGGCGGCTCGCCCGCGGGGATCGCGCCGTAGAGCGCTTCGACCCTTCCCAGCAGCGCCGCGCTGTCGAAATCGCCCACGGCGACCGCGATGGCGTTGTTGGGCATGTAATGACGGCGATAGTGGCGATACAGGTCGTCGCGCGTCATCGTTTCCAGGTCGGGCATATCGCCGATGACTTCGTGATGATAGCCATGCACGCGGAAGGCGGCGGCGGTCACTTCTTCCGCCAGCCAGAACGTGGGCGAGTTTTCCAGCCCCTGCCGCTCGGAGATAATCACCGTCCGCTCCGACTCGACTTCGTCCGGGTCAAATGTCGCGTTCGCCATGCGATCCGCTTCGATTCGCAGCGCGAGGTCAATTTTTTCCGAGGGAAGGGTTTCATAGTAGGCGGTGTAGTCGATGAAGGTCTGGGCATTCCAGGCGCCGCCTTCGCGGTCAATCGCCCGATCCAGCACCCCCGACGGAAACTGCTCAGTTCCCTTAAACAGCATGTGCTCGACCCAGTGAGACGCCCCGGTCAGCCCGGTTGGCTCGTTGCGGCTGCCGACGCGGTACAGCAGCCACCAACTGACAAGCGGCGCGCTGTGGACTTCTTTGAGGAGAACGGTTAAGCCGTTCGAGAGAATATGTTTGGTAACACCGTCTGGCATCGTGTGCTCCATGAGGTGGGCAGATTGTAACGGCTGGCTTGGAGAAAACAACACCGACGGCGCTGTACCATAGGGAAACCGGAGAATAGGAGCGCAGAGAGTTTGCCAGGCACGACAAGGGTGCAAAAAGAGAGCGAAGCATCGCTGCGCCCTACAACCTGTCGCTCTCGCGTTCTTGATGTTCCTGAGGGTTCCGTGGAGCGCATAATCACGCGGGCGCGCCGGTGCGACCCGTTGGATGGACGTCTTGCTCAGTGATCCATGCCGTCGCCGCCAACGCCATCCGCGCCGACGCCGTCGCCATTGTAGCCGCGACCGACGCCGCGATACTTGAAGCCCATGCTCTGCATTGTGCCCGGCTCGTAGATATTACGCCCGTCCACCAGAATCGGCTGGCGCATACTGTCGCGCACGCGCTCCATGTCCAACTGTTTGAACTCGTTCCACGGCGTCACGACCACCAGCGCGTCCGCGCCGTTGGCGACTTCATACGGGTCGCTGCACATTTCCACGTCGGGCAGAACGCGCTGCGAGTTTTCCATCGCCTCCGGGTCATAGGCGCGCACGTTTGCCCCCTGCTCGATGAGATGCTGTGCAATCGTGATGGCGGGCGACTCGCGAATGTCGTCGGTGTTCTCCTTGAACGCCAGTCCCAACATGCCGACCGTCTTACCTTTGATGTCGCCCATCAGGTCGTGCAGCTTGAGCGTGACGTGCTTGCGCTGGAAGTCGTTAATGTCGATGACCGAGTTCAAGAGCTGGGGATGAGCGCCATGTGTTTGCGCCATGTAGGACAGCGCCTTGACGTCTTTCGGGAAGCAGTTATGCGCGATTAAGGCAGAAGACGTAATGACCGTACCGGTTGTCGTCTCAAGACTGTAGACGGTCGTATCGACCATGTCACAGGCAACGGATTCGACGGTCAGCACGGCGTAATCACCCTGGCGCGTAAAGCCACGCTGCTTAATCTGACGCTGATAACCCGCGAGCGCCGTCCTGATCCGCTCAAGTCGTCTGTCGCCAAAAACAGCGGCAAGCCGCATCATCTGCTGGTAGCCGCTCAGCCGCAGGATATACGCTGGCTGTGTTGACTTGTTCATCATACGGACGCGGATGGACGGCACGACGCCGAGCGTTTGCAGCAACAACGTCATGCCATCAGCCAGGGGTTTACTCACCGTCGCGTACTCAAACATGAGATTCTTGCCTTGCTGGAGCGCGGTAACGGCGCCATCGCCGCTGAACGCGCCGCGCACTAATTCAAAGCGCAGGTCTGCCGACACGTTGAACCCCAGACGCGGCAGCGCCTTATTCTCGGAGCGCGTGCCCATCTTTAGCACGTCGCGCAGCAGCCAGGCGAAAATGCGGGACGAGACGAGTGTTGTGTGAGCGTTTGTGCTCCGACGCTCGATGTATTTCATGCCAAAGCGGGAGAGGATGCGCTGAACGTCGGCAATATACTCCGTTTCCAGCTCGCTGAAGCAAATGCCAACACGGTCGCGTTGCGCGCCTGCTCTGCCGGTGTCCCGGCTGATGAACCCTTCGGCGAGATAGTAGCCGCACAGGCGCAGAAGATCGCCACCAACGGGGATCATCGCGTTGATTTTGGTTGCCGCGCCCTTTGCCGTATACAGTTGAAGGCGCTCGACCGGAACATCCAGAACACCGCGCTCGGTGAGATAACGGTACAGACGCAGCGACATGCGATTGTTCTGCTTGATTTCGTGCGGATAGCGAAGGATATCTGCCGGGATGTGGCGGACAAAGGCAGCATACTGGTCGGTAAAGCTGGAAGCGACGGGCGCGACGTAAACCGACGCTTCGAGATCGGTGCCGCGCAGGAGGTCGATCAGATTGAGATCGGCAGGAGGCTCGACATCCGGCAACTGCATCAACGTCGTGACCTGATCGCCGGGCGAGACCATAAATGCAGGCACAATTTTGAACTCGTCGGCGACGCGCAGAATAACCGGGTGATCAGACGTGACACGCAGCGAGCGCCCCATGCTCATGTTGAGCGTGACCATAACGCCGGTATAGGGACGGCGCGTGATGGCTGTCACATCCGCCAGTGTCGCGCGACCGCGTTCCAGGTCGAACGCCAGCACGCGCTTTTCCTCAGGAACGACGACTTCAACCTGATCACCCGTAAAGGCTGCCTCCGCGCTGTCGAACAGTGTGTCCAGGCGTTCTGTCGCCACGTTGGGGCTGTTCAGGGCGAAAATTGTCTCGCCGCCCTCGAAGCAGCTTCCCCCGTATCCGATGCCCGCCTGCAGGAAGTGGTGCCCGATGCGCTTGTCGAACCCCATGCCCTGCGCGACCTCGATCACGTCCGCGCCGAGCTTCTCGCAGATGATGCTGATTTCGTTGATGAAGCTGATCTTGGTGGCGAGGAAGGCATTTGACGCATACTTAATCATTTCCGCCGTTCGCAGGTCGGTCATGACGATGGGCGCGCGGAGCGAGAGGAATAAGCCGCCGACGGCTTCCATCGCCTCGCGATTCGTGGAGCCAAGCACGGTGCGGTCGGGGTGCATAAAGTCGGCAAGCGCCGAGCCTTCGCGCAGAAATTCGGGGCAGCTTACGACGGCGAAGTCAATCGGTTTGGGCTGGTTCTTGCCGACAATATCGGCAACCCAGTCGCCCGTTCCCACCGGGACGGTAGACTTGTTGACGATGATCAGCGGGTGATCCATCGTTTTCGCGATGGTTTCGGCGGCGGCGCGCACATATTGCAGGTCGGCTTCGCCGTCGACGCCTTCGGGGGTGCCGACGCAGATGAACACAAAGTCGGCGTCTTTCAACCCCTCTTCGTACGAGGTCGTAAACTTCAGACGACCGGCGCGCATGTTGCGCTCGACCATTTCCTGCAGTCCCGGCTCAAAGATCGGCATGATGCCGTTTTGCAGCTCGCGGATTTTTTCCTCGTTAACGTCAATCGCGGTTACACGATTGCCAAGATCGGCAAAACAGGTGCCGGTCACCAAGCCGACGTAGCCGGTTCCGACGACACAAATCTTCTTCATGGATTCCTCACTCCGCGTGCGGGCGCGCAATCCGAGTGAGCGGCGCGCCAGCCATTACAGATAACGTTGCGTAAGTTTACCATCCACGCCTCATTTCAGGTATCGTCAACTTGCCGTCGATGCCAGCGGCTCGGCACGGGCTATCAATCCTCCACTTTGTACACTCTCGGGAGACCCTTGTCTTACTTCCTACGATTCGGCACAATCGGCGCACTATTGCAACCCGGCTTAAGAGGAACTGGTGTATGACCTCTATCCTGAGCAAAGAAGCCGCGCGCCGCCTGAGACCCAGAGGCGCGTTTCACCTGCCGCCGCCCGCGCAGCCTGTCGGCGCGTTGATCGAGCTGGTCGTCGAGGACGCGAAAACCCAGCCCGAAATTATCTTCACCGATACGCGCCGCGATATGTCGTGGCGGGTTGCCATGTCGGCGCGCGGCGACGTGTGGAAAGCCGAGGTGATGATGCCAATCGAGCCGACGGTCGTCCGCTATCACTTCGAGTTTCCCGATGGTGCGACGCTCAACGAGCTTCGGCAGGAAGAGGGACGCAACAAGCCGGACTTCGGCGCGTGGCGGCAGGCGCCGTTTCAAATCGCGGTCTATACACCCGCGGGAATGCCGCCCGACTGGACGCAGGGCATGGTGATCTACCAGATTTTTCCCGACCGCTTCGCGAATGGCGACCCCTCGACCGACCGCGCGGCATATGGCGTGTATGGCTTGCCGCCCCTGTTCAAGTCGTGGGGTGACACGCCGGAGCATCCCCCGCTTGGACGTGACTTTTACGGCGGCGATCTGCGCGGCGTGATCGACAGGCTTGATTATCTGACCGATCTCGGCGTCGAGTGCATCTACTTCACGCCGGTGTTCGAGTCGCCCAGCAATCATCGCTACGACGCGCTCGACTACATGAAAATCGACCCGATGCTGGGCGCCGAGGCGGATTTTGACGAACTGATCGAGAAGGCGCACGCGCGCGGTATTCACATTGTCCTCGACGCCGTCTACAACCACTGCTCGGTAGACAGCCTGTACTTCGGCGCGGGCGGTCGCTACGAGGAGGTCGGCGCGCTCGAATCGAAGGAGTCCAAGTATTATCGCTGGTTCAATTTCATCGACTATCCGCGCGATTGGGTGGGCTGGATCGGTTTGAAGCATATGCCGGAGTTTGCGGAAAGCCCGGAAGTCGAGGAATTCTTCAGC
>CALMDI010000067.1 GCA_937864975.1 uncultured Chloroflexota bacterium
GAGAATCAGGTCGCGCGGGAACCAGCGTCCCGCTACGCTCACCAGTTCGGACGACTCCGTGAGCCGCTCGTCCACGGTCGCGACAATGTCGTCAGCGCCCGCGTCCATAATGTCGTCGGTTGAAAGCTGCTCCGGGTTGACGAGTGAATCGCCGTCCTGCCCATCTGCCTGACTCAGCTTATGCGGCGTGGTCAACGCCATCGCAAATTCGCGGCGTTCGGCGTTTTTCCCGCTGCCCTCGAACTCCACCGTCGCGACGTAAAAGACGCCATAATCGGGGTTGTCCCCCGCCCGCACCTGCGTCACTTTGCCGAGCGCGTAATCCAGCGCCGGAAAGACGATCTTCTGTCCTACTTCATAGCCTTGCATGGGGTTGTAGACGCGCGCGCCACGGTAACGGTCGCGAAAGGTCTCGGTTTCCTGGCTTACGCGCCGCTCGATGACTTCGCGCGCAAGCTCGGCGGCAGTAAGAGGGGTTTCGCGTTCGAGAAGAAGTCCGTTGAGAAATTCGATGTCGTCGTCGGTGACGGTAAAAGTGCGCGCCCAGGTCTGGCTCGGCATCAAAACGAAGTACTCCAAACGTTCGGGAGACCATGGCGCGAGGTTCGTGCCTCTGGCACGGGCTTCCGTCTGCGTCGGACGCAGACCCCTCGGCAGGTCAGGAAGTGGCTAGAAATCGTAAACTGAAGCGTCATTATAGCGGACGTTTCCGGCGCTTGGCAAGCGCGGGGTTCGCTTGAAGCAATGTGAGGTGAGTTGGATTCGACTTCTCGAAAACAGCGTCCGAAGGGTAATCGCTCACGCCTTACGTTCGCCGTCCTCGAAAGATTTGCCCGTTTGTAACTCCCGCTGCATCGCTTCGACCGTGACGCGCAGATGGGGCAGGTCTTCCACAGCTTCCCAAACGCGCTCTGCCTTTATTTTGTGGTAGCTGTGAATCAAAAAATCACGAAACCCTTTGATTTGTCGCCAATCGATTTGAGGATGTGCGTCGAGCAATGCGGTCGGGAGGTGTTTGGCAATTTTACCGATAAACACGTATGCCAGAATGACGGCGTACTGCGTTTCGTCATTGTGCAGAAATGCGTCGCGTCCCGGCTCGGTGAACGTTTCGATGCGCTGAATCTGTTCGAGGATGTCATTCAGGTAGTCGTTTGGCGCTCTCATAACGGCACAGCGTCGCGTTCCAGGGTTGCCTTAAACTCGCCTTCCACGCTGTCGTCGGTAAGAAGGGAGACCTCGTGCTCAAGCAGCTCTGTCAAATCCAGCCACAAGCCAACCAGGTTAAAAACACTCTTGTTGACCGGAAAGGTAACGAGGATGTCGACATCGCTAGTGGGAGTCGCTTCGCCCCGCGCCACGCTGCCAACGATCCGCACGTTACTCGCGCCATATTTTTCTGCCAGATGCAAAATTGCTTTGCGTTGTTCGCTCGTTAACTCGTTCATATTCATACGCAGTTGTGATGCTTTTACTGTTGAGTGTGCTCAGTCGCTTCCTTCATCATATCATTTCATTCCGAAGCGTGTGCTTCCACAATCGAATACGAAGTAAGGTGCCATGAGATCAATTACGCGAAGTTAGCTCGAACCGAAACGCGCCCGTTGACCAATAGGCTCCCCGTCAAGTATACTTACCCTTTGTAATTCAGCCGATTTCCACAGGATACCCAGGCAATGTCAACCAAGCGTACTTACCAGCCCAAAATTCGCCGCCGTGCCCGCGTGCATGGCTTCCGTCAGCGGATGCAAGACCGTCACGGTCGCAAGGTGCTGAAGCTGCGTCGTCTTCGCGGACGTCATCAACTGACGGTGACCTCAAACCACGTCAAAAAAGTCAACTGGAACGCCACGGGCGGTCGTTAGGCTGTCGTGATGGATGCAGCAGCGCTTCAGGCTCCGCGAGAGCAGCGACTTCAGCCGATTACGCACCGAGGGACGCGCGCATTCCCACCGCCTGATGACCCTCAGCATGGCGCCGAACGGGCTGCCGCACAACCGCTATGGGTTCATCACCGGCAAAACGCTCGGCAAGGCGGTGCAGCGCAATCGGGTTCGGCGCCTCCTCCGCGAAGCCACTCGCCTTCTGCATCCTCAGCTTCAACCCGGGTATGACGTTGTTTTGATTGCCCGGCGTCCGCTCGTCGGGCAACCCTTCGCCGAAGTTCAACGTATAGTTCATCAGTTAGCGAAGCAAGCCGGGTTAGTAGAAGGCGGTGATGCGTGATGAAGAGTCTGGCGCTTGCGCTCATTCGCCTGTACAAGCGGTTTATCTCGCCCATGCTCCCGCCAAGCTGTCGGTTCGAGCCAACATGCTCGGTTTACACCTATCAGGCGATTGAGAAGTACGGGGTTATCAAAGGAAGCTGGCTGGGCATGAAGCGTATTTCACGCTGTCACCCGCTGCACCCCGGTGGTTACGACCCTGTACCGTAGTGAGGAGTTTCTGTTGAAGCGTTTCCACATTGGTACGCCGCGCCGTTCGTCTGGCGTTGTGCTTCTCGGTCTCGTGCTGCTCCTGGTGAGCGCCTGCGGACCGACCCATCTCGATCCCCGCTGGTCGTCGATCATGTCGATGGATGGCGGGGATTCGGTGTTACTCGCGTTTGGCGACCGTCTCTCCCTCATCGATACCGACGATGGCACGCCGGTCGAACTGGTCGACGCCGAAGGTGATGTCCGACTGGACGATCAGGGGAATCCGCGCGTCTGGGAAGTCATCAACACGACGGGCGGGCAGACTCGTTTTTACGCCGCCCCGGTGATTCTGGACGAAAATACCCTCCTCGCGGCGTCCTATGACATGCGCCTGCTGGAAGTCGATTTTCCCGTTGCCCGTGTCGATGGCGCATCGGCGGCGCTGGGTCAAAACATCGTCGCCTCCCCCCTCGTCGACGGCGATTTCATCTATGTCGGCTTAAGTGACCGCGATCTGGTCGCCCTGAATGCCGACGACATGACCGAAGCGTGGCGCGTGCCGACCGGGCACGGCGTCTGGGCGGAACCGACGATTGTCGAGGATACGCTTTACTTCACCTCGATGGATCATTTCCTCTACGCGGTGGACAAAACCAGCGGCGAGGAAATCTGGCGCACCAATCTTCAGGGCGCCAGCACGGCGCGACCGGTCTACGAGGACGGTTACCTCTACGTCGGCAGTTTTGCGAAGAAGGTGCACAAGATCGATGCCGAGAGCGGCGAAATCGTTGCCGAGTTTCCGACGAGCGAGTGGGTCTGGAACGCGCCCGCGCTGGTGGATGGCACGCTCTACGTCGGCGATCTGAGCGGCATGGTCTATGCCGTGAACGCCGATGACATGACCGCCGACTGGCAGACCAAAGCCGCGACGCGCGCTATTGCGCCCACGCCGCTGGTGACGGAAAATGTTGTCGTCGTCGGCTCGCGCGATCAGAATGTCTACTGGCTGAACCGCGACAGCGGGGAAGTGGTCAACCAGAAGGCGGTCGCGGGCGAAGTGCTCGCGAACCTGCTGCTCGTCGAGCCGAGCGAACAGTCGGACGTTCAGGAATCATTGGTCATTGTCAGTACGTCGGCTCCGCAGGAGCTGCTGGTCGCGTTCACGCTTGAGCGCGGGCAGCGTGTTTGGGCATACGGACGATAGGGTTAAGGAGAAAAGCTACCGATGTCGTGGGATTTCATCATTAACCCATTTGTCACGACGCTGACATTTCTTTATTCCATCCTGGGCAACAATGTTGTCCTCGCCATTGTCGTCTTCACGATCATCGTCCGGCTGCTTACGTATCCGCTGACCATTCAGCAGCAGCGTTCCAGCAAGGCGATGCAGCAGCTTCAGCCAGAGTTGAAGAAGCTGCAAGAAAAACACAAGGGCGACAAGGAAAAAATCGCCGCCGGGCAGATGCAGCTTTATAAGGAATACGGGATCAATCCACTCGGCGGCTGCCTGCCGATGGTCGTCCAGCTTCCGATCATGCTCGGCTTGTACCAGGCGATTATCTTCTCGCTGGCGGCAACGCCCTATCAGCTGCTGGAGCTTTCCGGGCGCTTGATTATTCCGGGGCTGGATACGCTGGTGCCCCTTCAGAACACCTTTCTGGGGCTGAACCTCACGCAGCCGCCGAGTCCGGCGAACGTGATTTCGTTCGCTCTGCCGGTGCTGGTCGTCATTACGACCTGGCTCCAGTTCAAGATGACCATGCCCTCGACGCCGAAAACAGCGAGTGCGGATGGCAGCAAGCCAAATCAGGCGCAGGCGATGACTCAGTCGATGGGCACGATCATGCCCGTGATGTACGGCTTCTTCGCGCTGCAGTTCTCGGTCGGCTTGTCGATCTACTTCATCGTATCGAATCTGGTCGGCATCGCGCAGTACGCGCTTATCGGTCGATCCGGCAAAGATAAGGCGAAACCCATCGAAGCCGCGCCGGTCGTCGAAGGAAAGTCGACGCGGGCGACGCCAAAATTGCCCGCCCAGGGGGATGGCAAGGCGCGTCCGAAGGTGAAGCAAGCGCCGAAGGCGAGTAAAGTCAAGTAGCTCTCATTGTGAATAGGCTGAGCGAGTGCAAACCCATGCACTCGTTTCGTTGAAGGATACTTACACATGAGTTCAGAACGTTCGATTGAGACGACAGGTGACACCGTAGAAGAGGCGATCAGCTTAGGGCTTCAGGAACTGGGAGTCAGTCCCAGCCAGGTCATGGTCGAAGTGCTGGAAGAACCCAGCCGCGGGGTGTTTGGGCTTGGCGCTCGTCCCGCGCGGGTTCGCCTGCAGCTTCTGGCGATGCCCTCCGCGCCGCCACCGCCTGCGCCACCCGTCGTCGCCCCTGAGCCTCTGGCGGAACGCCCGGTCTCGCCCCCGCGCGAGCCTCGACGCGAACCGCGCCCGGAGCGCCCGCGCCGCGAGCCTCTGCCGTCCGCCGAGATCGAGTTTTCCGAGGACGATGCCGAAGATGCCGCGTCCCTGTTTTCCGAGTCGGACGACATTATTCCCGACAGCGAGCTGGATGAAGAAGCGCAGGTGGGGCAGGTCGTTCTCAATGAATTGCTGGAGCGTATGGAGATTCGCGCCCGCGTGGTCGTGAAGCGTGGGCGTCCCACGCGCGACGGCGAGAGCGTGCCGTATATTCTCGACGTCACGGGCGGCGACCTGAGCCGTTTGATCGGTCGGCGCGGCGAGACGCTGGCGGCGTTGCAGTACATCGCGCGTCTGATTACCAGCCGCGAAATTCAGCGCCGCGCCAATATCATTGTCGATGTAGACGGATACAAAGCGCGCCGCGCCCGGATGCTGAGCGGGCTGGCAAACCGCATGGCGGATCAGGCGGTCGAGCGCGGGCGAACCGTCGCGCTGGAGCCGATGCCGCCGCACGAGCGCCGCATCATTCACCTGGCGCTGCGCGAGCGGAATGACGTGACGACCACCAGCATTGGCGAAGGCGCCGGACGCAAAGTGACGATTGTTCCTAACGCGGAATCATGACGCCGACGCCGGACTACCTGCTGATCGGGCACATCACCGCGGATCTGACGTCCGAAGGTCGAGCGCTCGGTGGCACGGTGTCGTATGCGGCGCGTGTAGCACACGCCTTCGGTTTTCCGGTCGCGGCGCTCACCAGCGCGGCGGTTGATGAGCCGCTGCTCGCCGAGCTGGCGCCTTATGCCGATGTGACCTCATTTCCGGCGGCGGTCACCAGCACCTTTGAGAATGTCTACGCCCCCGATGGTCTGCGAACGCAGTACGTTCGCGGCGTGGCAAACCGGCTGACGGCAGACCTTCTTCCCTCAGCATGGCGCGCCGCGCCGCTCGTGCATCTCGCTCCCCTGACCGATGAAGTTGACCCTTCGATTGCGCGTGAATTTCCCGACTCGACCGTGATGCTGACGCCGCAGGGCTGGTTCCGCCGCTGGGACGCCGACGGGCGCGTTGGCTTCAAGCGCTGGTTTGACCGCAGCATTCTGCGGTCGGTTCACATTGTCGTCTTCAGCGAGCATGACATTCAGGATGCGCCGGAACTGGAACAGCAGTTCGTCAGCAGCGTGGAACACGTCATTGTCACCAAAGGCGCGCGCGGCGGTACGTATTATCATCACGGCACGCCCAGTGACTATGGCACCCCGCAGGTGGAAACCGTGGAGCCTACGGGCGCGGGCGATGTGTTCGCCGCGTCGCTCCTGTCGAGCCTTCAGTTCGTCGAGGATATGGACACGGCGATTCGCGTCGCGGCTCGGCTCGGCGCGACTGCGGTGACTCGCTCCGGCTTGCAGGGAACGCCGACCGGCGCCGAAGTCATGCAGGCGATTGCCGCGGCGCAGGTGCAGCCGTGACTGGGATTGACCTCGTTCTCCATAACGGCAACTTCATCACGCAGGACGTGTACAAGCCGCGTGTCACCGCCATTGCTATTGCAGGCGAGCGCATCGTCGCCTACGGCTCCGACGCCGACGTGCTGGCGCTCATCAAACCCATCACTCCGCGCGAAAACCTGTATGGGCTGACGGTCATTCCCGGCTTGACCGACGCGCATCTCCACTGGAAGCTGACCGCGCAGAGCCTGCAACAGGTCAATTTATTTGACGTGCCGAGCAAGGCGGAAGCCCTCCGGCGCGTCGCGGAGCGCGCCGCGCACGCACCGCCCGGTGAATGGATCGTCGGTTATGGGTGGGCGCAAGACCTGTGGGACGATTATGCGTTTCCCACGGCGGCAGATCTGGACGCGGTTGCGCCGAATCACCCGATCTATCTCAAATCGAGGAGCATCCACGCGGGCTGGGTGAATTCACACGCCCTGGCGCTGGCAGGCATTGACGACAGCCACGCAGACCCCGACGGCGGACAGATTATGCGCGATGCCGCCGGGCGCGCCACCGGCATTCTGTTCGAGACGGCGATGCGCCTCGTCGGCAATTTGATCCCGGAAGCCACGCTCGACCAGCTTGCCGATCAGATGAAGGCGGCGCAGTCGCTGGCGCTGGCGGCAGGGTTGACCGGCTTTCACGATTTCGATG
>CALMDI010000068.1 GCA_937864975.1 uncultured Chloroflexota bacterium
GCGATGTCGTGGCGCCAGACGGCCTCGGCCACCTCGTCGCCGGCGAGCTGGTGGAGGCCACGGGGCTCGGCACGGCGAACGTCTCGCATCGCGACTGGTTCGCCATGATCGCAGACGTCGTTGGCGCGCGGCGACCGTTTCTACCCGTGCCATCGGCGGCGCTGCCTGCCATTGCCGGCGCAATTGACCTCGCGCGGCTGCTGTGTATTCCCACGCCGATTGACGCCAACCAGACGCGCCTCGGCGGGCGCAATATGTTCGTCGACTTCAGCAAGGGGTGGCGCGAGTTGGGCAAGCCGCAGATCGACATGCGCCAGAGTCTTGAAGACACCTATCGCTGGTACGTCGAGCACGGGTATATAAAGCCTTGAGGTTTGAGGGTTGAGGTTGAGTAAAATCAAGGCAGGGGATGCAACTTATCCGAAGCGCATCACGTAATCATTTCAAGCGTTGGCATAGAGCATGGATGACCGAATGACAACTTCGACCCTGAATTTCCCGCCCGGACCGCCGCAGATCAACAACATGCTGGAAGCGCTGCTGCTGGGATTCAAGTATCAGCGCGACATGCTCGGCACGATCAGCGAGCAGTTCCGCATTTACGGTGACACCTACGCCATCCGGTTCAAGAAGGGCGTTCAGATTGTCCTCAGCAACCCCGACCACATTCATCAGGTGCTGGTCACGGACGCACATAAATACCACAAGGGACCCGACTACTCCAACCCAAACATCGGACTGACCTTCTTCCTCGGCAACGGCTTGCTCACCAACGAGGGCGAGTTCTGGAAGCGCCAGCGGCGGCTGATTCAGCCCGCGTTCCACGCGCGCCGCATCGAAGCCTATGCCGATACGATGGTTGCCTACGCGCAGCAGACCATGGCGGGCTGGCGCGACGGGATGGCGGTGGAGGTGGACGACGCGATGATGAACCTGGCGCTGAACATCGTCGCGAAGACGCTTTTTAGCTCCGACGTTTCCGGCGACGCCGAACGCATCGGCAGCGCCATGACGGTGCTTCAGCACATGGCAGCGGACATCCAGTTGATTCCCCACTGGGTGCCGACCCCCGCCCGCTTCCGCCGCCAGCGCGCGCTGCGCGATCTGGACGCGATCGTGTACCGACTGATCGCGGAATGGCGCGAGTCGGGCGACGACCGGGGCGATTTGCTGTCGATGCTGCTGCTGGCGCGCGACGACGACGGCGAGGGCATGACGGACAAGCAGGTACGTGACGAAGCGGTCACGATTATGCTGGCGGGACACGAGACGACGGCGAACGCGATGAACTGGACGTGGGTGCTGCTGGCGCAGAATCCCGACGTGGAAGCGAAGCTGCACGACGAGCTTGACCGCGTGCTTGGCGACCGCCCGCCGACGCTGGAGAACCTGAAGCGCCTGCCGTATACCGACATGGTCGTCAAGGAGTCGATGCGGCTATATCCGCCGGCGTACGGCTTCAGCCGCTGGGCAATCGAGGATACACAGATCGGCAATTATGACGTGCCGAAAGGCTCGGTCGTCGGCGTTTCGACCTATGCCACGCACCATGACCCGCGCTGGTGGGACGCGCCGGAGCGCTTCCTTCCCGAACGCTTCTCCGAAGAAAGCGAGAAGCAGCTTCCGCGTTACGCCTACCTGCCGTTCGGCGGCGGACCGCGCGTGTGCATCGGCAACAGCTTCGCGATGATGGAAGCGCGGCTCCTGCTGGCGACGATGGCGCAGCGTTATCGGCTGCGGCTTGCGCCGGGGCAAATCGTGGGCACCGACCCGCTGATTACGCTGCGTCCGAAGGGTGGACTGCGTATGACCGTCGAGGATCGAAAGCCGACGATGCGCGGCGGCATCCCCGACCGGGTGGTTGTGGGGACAGTCTAGGACGCCGGGGGCTGAAGCGCCCCGGCTGCCATAAAAAGTATTTAAGCCCACTGAAGGGGCTAAAAAGACCAGGAAAGTCTTCTACAG
>CALMDI010000069.1 GCA_937864975.1 uncultured Chloroflexota bacterium
CTTCTTCGGGCACTGCCCAGTCGAACGAGCGCAGACCGGCTTCCACGTGCGCGACCGGGATCAGCAGTTTTGCCGCCACCAGCGCCGCCGCCGCGGTCGAGTTCACATCCCCGCATACGACCACCAGATCGGGCACGTGCTGCTCGCAGATCGTCTCCAGCGCCATCATGATGCGCGCCGTCTGACGCGTATGCGTGTCCGAGCCGATCCCCAGATAGATGTCGGGCTGCGGCAAGCCAAGCTGGTCGAAGAACACCTGCGACATGTTCGCGTCGTAATGCTGCCCAGTATGTACCAGAAGCTGCGGCAGGTCGCGGATTCTCAGCGCCTCGACGATGGGCGCCATTTTCATGAAGTTCGGACGCGCGCCGACGACGTTGAGAATGAGCATACAGAGGGGCTAGTTGCGGTTGAGCCGTGGGTCGAGCGCGTCACGCATCCCATCGCCGAGCAGGTTAAAGCCAAGCACGGTAATCATGATGGCGAGACCGGGGAAGAACACCAGGTGCGGCGCGGTGAACACGTAATTACGCGACTCGCTCAGAATCGCGCCCCATTCCGGCGTCGGCGGCTGCGCGCCCAGACCGAGAAACGACAGCGCCGCCGCTTCCAGCACCGCCGTGCCGATGCCGAGGGTACCCTGAACGATCAGCGGTGTGATCGCGTTCGGCAGAATGTGAATGAACAGAATTCGGAACGGGTTTGCGCCGAGCGCGCGGTTGGCGGTGATGTACTCTGATTCCTTCACCGACAGGACGCTGGCGCGCGCCAGCCGCGCGTACACCGGCACGGCGACAATCGCAATCGCCAGCAGGGCGTTCTGCAAGCCGGGACCGAGCACGGTGACAATCGCAATCGCCAGCAGCAGCGATGGGAAGGCGAGCAGCACGTCCATAAAACGCATGATCATTTCTTCGGGGAACTGCATAATCAGGGCGAGAACGATGCCGGGAACCACCACCGTCAGCGTTCCGATGAACACGATCAGCCGGATGATCCAGTGTCGATCCCAGACCGTAATCACTGGAAAGACGATGATCCAGAACCAGCGCCGCCAGCCGCGCAGCGAAATTTGATTCCCGAAAAAGTTGACCGAGTCGCTCTTCGTGCTGCCCGCCGCGTAGCCCGCGATTAAGCCGAGCGTCGAGCCGATCAGAATAGCGAAGGTTACGCTGGTCACGCCCACGAACAGCGACACGCGCGACCCGTAAACCACGCGGCTGAACAGATCGCGCGCGTTCAGGTCGAGTCCCATCAAGTGCTGCGGTTCTTCGGCGGGGCAGCCGAAGGCGTGAATGCAGGCAACGCGCGCGGGGAGACGCCCGGTATGTCCCGGCTCGCCGATCATCGATTGCAGTGGATCATGGGTCGCGATCACCGGCGCGAAAATCGCGATCAGTAGCAGGATCGCGATGATGATCATGCCAAGAACCGCGGAGCGGTTGCGCCGCAGGTTCTTGATGGCTTCCTGCCATAAGCTCCCGTAAACCCGGCGTTCTTCCTGTATGGTCGGTGGATTTGCAAGCGCGTCGGCTGTTGCCATCGTCGGGTTTACCATTAACTCAGGCGGATTCGCGGATCGAGATAAGCGTAGAGAAGGTCGGTAAACAGGTTAATGACGACGAAGGCGACCGCGATCACGACCGTGAAGCCCTGCACCAGCGTATAGTCGCGCGAGGTGATGCCGTCCACCAGCGTGCGCCCCGCGCCCGTGAGCCCGAAGATCGTCTCGGTCAGCACCGCGCCGCTGATGAGCAGCCCAAAATTCAAGCCGATAATCGTGACGACCGGCAGCAGCGCGTTTCGCACTGCGTGATTGACCACGACGACAAACTCGCGCAGCCCCTTCGAGCGCGCCGTTCGCACATAATCCTGATCGAGCGTTTCGAGCACGCTGGATCGGGTCATGCGTGCGATGATCGCCAGCGGAATCGTGCCGACGGCGATGGCGGGCAAAATCAGGTGACGGATAGCGTCCAGCAGAAGCTCGCCATTCAGCGTCAAAATGGCGTTCAAAATATTAAGCCGTGAAATAAAAATCATCAGCGGCGATGCTAAACGCTCGGTCTCCGCCAGCCCCCAGGCGATATAGAACGGCTCCGGGCTTAAGCCCGCGGTCAGGCGTCCGGTGGGGGGCAGGGCGAACGGCGTGTCTTTCAAAATCACGCCGAAAATATACGACAGCATCAGCCCAAGCCAGAAGACCGGCATCGACACGCCGACGTTCGCGCCGAGCATGGTGGTCACGTCCACGGCGGAATTATGGCGATACGCCGAAATCACGCCCAGCGGCACGCCGACGACGACCGCGAACAGAAGCGCGGCAAGCGCCAGTTCCACCGTGGTCGGCATTCGCTCCGCCAGCAGGTCAGTCACCGGGCGGCTGTAGCGCAGAGAGTTGCCCAGGTCGCCCTGCAAAACGTTACGAACGTAAATCAAAAACTGGGTCGGAATCGACTCGTTCAAGCCGTAGCGCTGGAAATAGGCGTCACAAATCTCATCGGTCGCGCGCTCGCCAAGCACCGCCCGGCAGGGGTCGCCGGGAATCAGGCGGATCAACGCAAACGTCACGATCAGAATGCCGATGAGGACGGGGATAGTAAAGAGGATACGGCGGGTTAAAAATCGAAGCATAAGCGTTTATACGACCATCTGGTCTGGATGATGACAGAGGGGCGGGTTGTAACCCGCCCCTGCCATGAACTTCAGACAACCGACCCTGCGTTATTCCGTGACTTCCGGCGCGTTCAGGAAACCGCCGAACAGCGCGGCAAAGTACGTGAAGCTGCCGTCACGACCGACGTGAAGCGGGCTTCCTGCATCCCACTGAACGCCGTAGGACATCACCACGTCGTTCGCGTCGAGCGTGGAACCGTCGTGGAAGCTGACGCCCGGACGCAGATTGAACGTCCACGTCATCAGGTCGTCGCTGGCTTCCCAGCTTTCCGCCAGACCCGGCTCGACCGCCGTGCCTGCCGTCTCGTAGGAGAGCAGCGCTTCGGTGATCTGCTCGCAGACGCGCAGCGCTTCGCCGTCCGACTCGTCGGCGCAGTACAAACCCGCCGGCTCGCCGTTCTGCATCCAGATGATGTTGTCGTCATCCGGGTCTTCCATCACGCTGAACTTCTCGTTGCCCAGCGGGCTGGAATGCGCGCCTTCAATGTCGGCGCGGAACGCCGTGCCGGAACCGCCGTGCGCGATGGGGATCATCGGCACGAGGTCGCGGACTGCCGTGTTCGCTTCGACGTAGAAGGGATAGCGGTCTTCAGGATCGGCAAGCTGCGCGCCCTGCGCCAGCGGCTCGGTGATCTCAGGGAACTTGTCGCCGAACTGAGCGCTCGCGGTCGCGCCGAAGTGATAATCCAGGAAATTCGTCGCGTCGGTGTAGTCCGCGCCCCAGCCGAGCAGGTGGAGCGACAGGTTGCCCTGGTCGGCGTTGTCGATGAACGTGCCCGACTCCTGGAGATCAATCGTCACGTTGACGCCGATTTCGGCAAGCTGCGCCTGCAAGTCCTGGGCGACGACGCCCGGCTGCGGCAGGTAACCGCGCACGACGTCACGGTAGCTCAGCGTGGTTTCGATGGGAAGCTCGAAACCATCTTCGGCGGCGGCTTCCTCAAGAAGCTGGCGCGCCATCTCAGGATCGTACGGGAACGGTTCGACTTCTTCCGTGTACCCGAAGATGCTGGTCGGCATAAACTGATCGGCGACCGACGATCCGGGAGGATAGAAGTTTTCGACAATCCGCTCCCGGTCGATGCCATAGGCAAGCGCCTGGCGAACCTTGACGTTGTCGAACGGCTCGACGGTATTGTTGATGCCCAGGTAGAAGACGTTCAAGCCTTCGCGCTCATACAGCGCGAGTTCCGGGTCGCTGGCGATCACTTCAAAGTCGCCCGCGCCGGGATTGTCGATGCCGTCAATCGTGCCAGCCTGAAGTTCGGTCAGGCGCGCTGTGGCTTCGGCGTTCCAGCGGAAGATCATCGTCGGCTCAATCGCGGGTTCACCCCAGTAGTCCTCAAAGCGGGTGAGCACGATCTCGCTGCCCAGCTCCCAGTTTTCGAGCATGTAGGGACCTGTGCCGATGGGTGCGGTCACCAGATCGCCCGTGCCGCCGGTCGACTCGATGTACTCCGACGGGAGGATGGCGAACGAGGTGAACGCAACCTTTGCCGGGAACGCCGGGTCAGGCGTGCAGAGAGTGAAGCGGACGGTCAATTCGTCGACGGCTTCGATGGACTGAAACCCGCCGCCGTAATCGCAGCTTGTCGCGGCGTAGGTGAGCAGACCGCCATTGTCGGTCAAGCCGCCTTCCGAAGCGTCGTCCTGACCCGCGACGGGTAGGGCGATGCCAAGCGCGAGAACTAACAGAAGTGCAAGCGGAAGCAGACGTACAACAGCTTTCATTGAAAAGACTCCTTACGATTATTGATCATTCTCAAGGAAGAACCACGCGCGGCAGTCACACGTTGCACTATATATCCTGGCGGCTGCGCGGCGGTTCAAATCCCCGGTCGAATGTCGGTGAACCGGAGGCTGACATTGTAAACCGTTCCCTCTGATAATTTCAAGGTTTGTGGACAAACTTCATATTACTGCGGTTCTTCGAGAGAAAACGTCGCGCGGAACGCGGTCAGGTCGTCCAGCAGAAAATCAGGCTGCGCGGCAGCCAGTTCCGCCTCGGTGCAGAAGCCGGTACGCACGGCGACGGCGACCGCGCCAAGCGCGCGAGCGCAGGCGATGTCCGCCGGGGTGTCGCCAATCACGATGACCTCGGACGGCAGAATGTGTCGCCCGTAGTGCTGGATCGCTCGCGTGAGCGCCAGCGGCGGCAGACGGTCGCGGTCGCGCGCTTCGTTGCCATACGCGCCCACCGGGAACCATGCCGGGTCGAATCCGGCGGCGCGCAGCTTGATCGGCGCGGTGGTCGACACGTTTCCCGTGACGATGCCCATCATCTGGCTTTCCTCGTGGAGCGTGCGCGCCAGCTCGATCGCTCCGGGACACGCCCGCACCGGGAACGCATCGATGACCCGCGTCATGTGCCGCTGCATGGCGTCCTCGTAATGATGCATCACCTCGCCAATGCGCGACTCGTCATAGCCGTGCTCGTCCAGAAGCTCGACCAGCGTTTGCCAGTCGGTCTTGCCGCCGAACTGGTGCGCGTCGAGGCGGCTGGAAGTCCCGAAAATTTCCTCCATCGCGCAGCGCGTCGCCTCGCGCCCCACGCCGCCGGTCAGCAGCAGCGTGCAGTCGATGTCGAATAGAAACAGGCGATTCCCGTTGTTCATCGCCTTCCCACCTCACCTGGAACGGTGCTGCAGAACCACTGAAGCCGGTTGGTTTTCCAGAACGATGCTATCTTACCCCACCTGGCGATCTGCAAAATGTCGCAGCCCGGAAGGACAGCAAAAGCGTGGACTCACCGGGGGTGAGTCCACGCTCCAGAGTGCTATCAGTAGGCTACTCAGCCTCGACGTCGAGCGTTAATCCTTCCTGTCTTCATTGCAGAAGAACAGCTCGTCGTCGTCGAATTGCGGGTTGTAATTACTCAGCGGACGGGGGTCTTCGCATTCCGACGGGTCCTCGTAGACCGGGAAGCAACGTTCAGACGACGCAAAAAACAAATCGACGGTACAGACTTCCCCATCGGCAAGGCAGTCCTCATACAGGAAGATGAAATCAAAGAACTGGTTGCACTTTTTGTTATCATCGTCCTCCGGCGAGGCGGGGGACACGTCCATCAGCGGGTTGCAGCCGGAGAACTCGTAATCGTCCAGCTTGCCGGTGTTGTCCACGCCGTTGAGCTGGTAACCACCGCCTGCCAATGCCGAGAGGATCAACTGACCACCGTACACGCCCGGCGCTTGATCGAGAACTTGATTGCCGCCAGAGGTATCGACGTCGGAGAACAGCGCCGACAGGATAGGATCGACGAAATCGGGATGCAGCACCGCAATCGAGACGGCAAGCGAATTATCATTGGTGGTATTGCCGTTGGCGTCGCGGCAGACGATCTGATAGCCGAGCGCGTAATAGGTGACAGGTTCGTCCGCCGAAACGGGCAGCGCGGCGAACACCACGCTCAGGAGCACGAAAACCAACGAGACAGCAAGACGGGCGCGAAACGATGAAATTCGGCTAAACATCAACAATCTCCTGGTTTCTTAATGACTCGCACAAGTATAACAGAACCAACCCTCCCTGTAATTACGAATTCTCAAGAACAGGAGATGAGCGATACGCCGGTCTTTTAATCTGCCGCCGCTGCCTCGCAGCCGTAATCAGCCAGGAATCAAAAGGGACACCCAAAAGAGTGTCCAGCCTAACTCGTAGATGGGAAGTTACGACGCGGGCTGCTCGCTCGTCTCGGCATCATTGCGCGCCGGAATCTGTAGGGCAATCGCCTGCTGAATCAGATCGCGCAGCGACGCTTCCGGCAGCGCGCCGGGCTGGTTAAAGATCATCGTGCGCTGCTTGACGATCATCAGCGTCGGAATGCTCTGAATGCGGAATGCCTGGGACAACCCCGGGTTCTCGTCCACGTTCACCTTGGCAATCTTGATCTGCCCGGCAAACTCTTTGGCGAGCTTGTCCAGAATCGGCGCGACCATGCGGCACGGACCGCACCACGCCGCCCAGAAATCCACCAGCACCGGCAGATCGCTGTTCAGCACCTCGCCTTCAAACGTGGCATCGGTGACCGTTACCGGCGCGCTGTAGACGACAGCCGGCTGCGCGGCGTCCGCCAGCTCAGCGTTTTCTTCGGTGTCCGTCTCGGCAGGCGCTTCCTCGACCAGCGCTTCAGGATTGCGCGCGCGCACCGCGGTTTCCATGCTTTCCACCGCCAGCGACATGTCGGTGCCCCACGGTTTCGCGCGCCGCACGATCTCTTCGCCACAGTAAACGCCAATCAGCGTGGGTTTCCCGCCAATGCTGAAGCGCGCCGCCGCCTGCGGGTTTTCGTCCGGGTTGATTCGCGCAAATGTGAATCGGGGCTGCTCGGCGGCGATCTTGTTGAACGCAACTCGGAAATCGCCGCGCAAGCCATCGCCATTCGTAAACAGGAGCATAATCGGTTTATCGCTGTTCAGCACGTCGTCCAGCGTCGCATCGGTCAGGTTTATCGGTTCCTGCATGGGTCTACCTCGGTTGTTCTCGTCAAATTGATTTTTCACGTTGTTCAGACACTTTCAGCCGCCGGTTTCTTACGCTGGCGCAGCCTTCGGGTTCTGCTATGCTAATCATTGCATAAACAATTCATTTACGACATATGGCAACCGAGGGAACGCTTATATACTGGCTAGAACCTGTCCTAAACGTCGAACAGGCTCTCGCACGCGGGTTCGCGGGCTGCGGACGCAGGACACGCGCCTGACGAGACCGCCGCCTGAAAGTAACGGGACATGACGCTTCGAACGCGAACGCTGCTGGCAATCGGCGCGACGTTACTCGGTCTGATCGCGCTTCTATACGTCACCTTTAACGCCACGCTGCTCACCAGTTTTATCGAGCTGGAACAGCAGGACGCGCGCCTGAACGTCACGCGCACCCTGCGCTCGATTGCTTTTGAAATCGAAGATATGTCCGCTCGGATTCAAGACTGGGCACAGTGGGACGACACGTATGCCTTTATTGACGAGCCGTACGAGAGCTATATCGAGGTTGATCTAGTCGATGGAACCTTTGATATTCTGCGCCTCAGCCTGATGG
>CALMDI010000070.1 GCA_937864975.1 uncultured Chloroflexota bacterium
TTCGTAAACCGGGCACGACACGTCGTGCCCCTACGACCGACTGTCTTTTCGCCAACTGACTTGCCGGATGAACCATTCTGTTGCTCTGTGTTGACTCTTTTTCTTTGCGCCTCTGCGTTACGCCGTTGTCTTTCAGCTGAAAGCTGTCCGCTATATGCTAGCGAAGCCGCAGGCGCTGCGCCTGCACTTCATTCATCGCTTCGATGGTGTCCTGAAGGCTGGACACTTCATCCTGAATTTCGAGGCGCAGCCGCTGCGCGCGGGCGCTGTCCACGTCCTTCGTGCCGAGCAGCGACATCTGCGCGTAGATCGTGCCGAGCGACGACAGGGTGCTTTCCAGTTGAATCTCGGCGCGCTTGATGCTGTTGACCGTCGCCTCTAAATTCGTCAACTGCTGCTCAAGCTGCCGCACCTGATCTTCGAGGTCGCGGCGGACTGCCGGGTCTTCTTCCCGCGAGAGGCGGAGGCGCGCCTTTTCCAACTGCTGCGGCACCGTGCGCCGGTCGCGCTCGACCAGTTCATTGCTCTCGAACGCATCGACGTGCAGCGCCAGATCGTACATATGCCCGATCCATGCGTTGACGTCGTTGACCGTCTGTTGAAGCTGCGCGCGCATCGCGCCCGTATGCCGCGCGACCAGATTGAGCATGTTGCGCCGGTATTCGAGCGCCCGCTCCAGACGCTGCCGCGCGACGGCATTGCGAATCTGGCGCAGCTCGTACTTGTTCTCGAACGCTTTCGAGACCGCTTCCTGCGCGGCGTTCGGGTCGGTCAGGGTCGACCAGATGAGCGCGCCCTCGGCAATCGCGCCGCCGACGAGCCAGAACCAGTCCTGCCAGCCGGGAAACGGCTGCGGCACGAACAGGAACAGGATCGCCGTCAGCGCCAGCGTGACCGCGGTTTCCCATCGAAAGAGCGCATTCTTAACTATCGCGCCGAGCGCCCGGCTGCGCGTTTCATCGGTTGCAGTCATCGTCACCCTATCTCCGTGTCTCATCTTCTATACGCCGGACACGAAGCGTGGTTGCAGCGGTGGAGTCCTCTTGTCCGCTGGTCGAGCCTTTACGAGGATGCCGCAAACCCCACCCCTCGTTCCCCTCCCCGAATTCGGGGAGGGGAGACTGATTGCAATACGTTTCGACAATGTGCAGCCGTTGATTTGCAGCTCCTAACCTCCCCTGAAGTCGGGGGAGGTGGCACGGAGTGCCGGAGGGGGTTGCGCGTTAGATCGATCCCCGCATCTTCCCTAGCTGCTGCTCGTCATGCCGCTGTCGCCGCTGCCGCCGCTTGCTGCCTGTGTCGAGCCGCCGCTGCCGCCGAGGAGGCGACGACGGCGCTCTTCCAACTGGCGGTCGATCTCGCCGCTACGCACGACCTCGTCGATCTGATCGCGAATGTTGCGGGTTGCCATGTCCAGCCGCGCATCCTCGGTATCGAGACGCCCGCGAATCTGCTCGGCAAGCCCGCTGATCTCCCGGTCGCTGACGTTCGAGAGCTGGTCGAGGCTCTTGATCGTTTTGGTGGTGGTTTTCTTGGCTTCGGTCAGTTCGATCAACGCGCGCAGGTGCTCGCGCTCGCCGCGAACGGCGGTCAGCCGCGCTTCCAGCTTCAGGCGCATGTCGAGCATCGACTGGTACTGCTGCTCCTGCTGCTGATACTGCTCGTAGTATTCCTGGGCAAGCTGCTGCTTGGCGTTCAATTCCGCCTGCGCCGCGCCCGCGAGGTCATCCTTGCCCTTGAGGATGAGCGTGTCGATGTCGCGGTCGAGCTTTTCCGCGGCGGCGGCGAATTCCTCGTACTTGCGCTTGAGCGTCTTGACCGTCCCGCCGACCGTCGCCGCCGAGTCTTCCAGCGCGTCGAGATTCTTTTCCGCCTGACGGATGTATTCGTCCATCACGGCGACGGAATTGGTCTCCAGCGCACGGTCGACCAGGCTGTGCAGGCTGGCGCTGACCATGGTGTTGATTTTCTCGAAAAGAGAGGAAGCCATGAGATATTCTTCTCCTGACGTACACGGGTAGTGACCTGGCACGAGTGTAGCAAAATAATCCGCGGATGGCGATTGCGTGTTCTGAAACGGGAGATGTCAGCGGCGGCGAACGCGCAGTTAGCTGCTTATACGCAGTCGGACTGTCAAAAGTCGCGCTTAGAGACCGGACAGCGGCAGGATGATCGTGAACTTGCTGCCGTCGCCGGGGACGCTCTCGACGTGGACGCGCCCGCCGTGCATAGACGTAATGCCCTGTACGATGGCGAGACCGGAGCCGGTGCCCTGATCTTCATGGTGCGCCCGGTCGACCTGGTAGAACATCTCCCAGATCGATTCCATCTCGTCTTCGGCAATCCCGCGCCCGTGATCCTGCACCCACAGGTGAAGCTCACCGTCCTGAAGCCCGGCGCCAAGCACAATCGACGTGTCGCGCGGCGAAAACTTGATCGCGTTGCTCACCAACTGCATGAGCGCAATCGTCAGATATTCGCGGTCGGCGGTGAACGAGGGGATGGTTTCCTGAATGTCGAGTTGATAGGAACGTTCCGGCGCCTGTGTCAGCAGCGTTCGCTCGACCACGCCGCTCAGCAGGTGCCGCACGTCGTCAATCGTGCTGCGTCGCCACTCGAACGTGCGCTCGGCGTCGCCGGTTTCAAGCTCGACCAGCAGAATGAAGTTTTCGATCAGCCGCCGCAGCCGTGTCGCGCCCGAACCGACACCTTTGAGGAACGTCAGCAGCTCGCCATCGTTCAATTCGGTCGCGTTCTGGTTGTTGAGCATATCCGCATAGGCGACGACGAAGGTCAGCGGCGTGCGGAACTCATGATTGAGGATAGTCAGGATGTTGCGCTTGACGGCGGTGACCATACCGCTGTTCGCTTCGTTTAACGCTTTCTGGCGGCTCAGCCGCGCCTCGACCGCGATCAGCAAATCCTCGGCGTCGAACGGCTTGATGAGGTAATCGTCCACGCCGAGACGCTTGCCGCGCTGCATATCGGCTTTATCGCTTTTCGCCGTCAGAAAAATGAACGGAACTGTCACCCAGCGCGGCTCCTGGCGGACTTGCGCCAGAAATTCAATGCCGTCCATCTCCGGCATCATAATGTCGGACAGGATCAAGTCGGGCGCGACCGGGCGACTGCGGAGGAATTCGAGCGCCTGCTCGCCGTTTTCCGCGCTCACGACAACATAATTCTCTAACTCCAGGATCGCGCGAATTCCTGCGAGTAAGTTCGGGTCGTCTTCGACGATCAGAATTTCTGCCCGCCGCATGGGCAAAACCTCAGACTTTCCAGGCTCGGAAGGGAGGGATTGACGTTGCAAATCAATCGCTCCCGTTAATTTTATGATAACTCCATACGTTCATGAGTATAAATTTCGATCAAATCCGAAAGTAATGCAAATCCGGTCGGCAGCTTGCCCGCACCCGCGCCGACGAGCGTCACGTCTCCGAGGAGATCGGTCGTGTAGGTGATGGCATTGGTCGCCCCCGAAACGCTTGCCAGTGGGTGATTCGCCGGAATTCGCATTGCCTGTACCGAGGCTTCGGTCGGCGTGACACGCGCAATCAGCTTCCAGCGCTCGCCCGCCTCGCGCGCCGCCTGAATGTCGTCGGGGGTAACGTAACGGATGCCGCTCACCGGCATCTCCTTTAGCGTCAAGGGGCTGTTGAAGATCGCGCGCGCCACGATGAGCGCCTTTGCCGCCGCGTCCCAGCCGTCCACGTCCGCCGTCGGATCGGCTTCGGCGTAGCCAAGCGCCTGCGCGTTCGCCAGCGCGTCGGCATAGGTCATGCCGCCTTCCATCTGCGTCAGGATGTAGTTCGTCGTGCCGTTCAAAATGCCGCGCGCCTGGCTGATTGTGCAGCCCGCCAGCGCCTGTATCCCCAGCCGCAGCGACGGCGTGCCCGCCATGACCGTGCCCTCGAAGCGCAGCAGCCTGCCCGCCACGCGCGCGCGTTCGGTGAGTTCCTCATACGCCAGCGTGATGGGTCCCTTGTTCGCCATGACGACGTGCCTGCCGCTGTCCAGCGCCGCGCGGCAGTAATCGAGCGCGGGCTGCGCCGTGTCGAGATTGGTGTGCGTGCTCTCGACCATCACGTCGGCATTGCTGTCGCGGATCAGGCGCAGCGCGTCCCAATCGCGCTCCAATCCCGGCGTGTCCGGGTAGGCGTTCAGGTGACCGGCTTGGATGGCGGCGAGCAGCGCGTCGAGGTTTAGCCCGTCCGGTCGATAGAGCGTGCCGCGCGAGCGCGTAGCGACGCCGACCACAAGCGGCGTAAAACCATAGCGCGTCTGAAGGTCGTCCGCCTTATCGCGCAAAATCTCGACCAAGCCCTGCCCGACGCTGCCAAATCCGATCAACACGAGGTTCATGGCGCGCTCCCGCGAGATGCTGATCCGCTCACGCGGCGGCACCGGACGGATCATTCGCCCGCTTGCCAGCCGCTCTTACGCTCGATTATACTTGGCGCTCGATTGACCGTCGATTGAGACGTGTTAAGCAATCAGTCCTTCGTAAAGCCAAATTCGTCGTGCAAGGCTGCTTTGCATCGCTTTTGACTGATCGCGAACCGCTCACCGACAAGGGGTGTGGTTTGGAGAATCCCAATGACGAATGAAACCTTGCTGCGCCCCGGTCCGCGGGGGCAGGCGATCATCGAGCGCGATGACCACGTGATGTCCGGCTCGATCCAGCCGCGCTACCCGTTTGTTATGGATCATGGCTTGGGCGCGCGTGTTTGGGACGTGGATGGCAACGAATACATCGATCTCGCGGCGGGCATCGCCGTTACCGCCACGGGGCACGCCCACCCGAAGGTGGTCGAGGCGATCACCGAACAGGCGAAGAAATTCCTTCACATCGCCGGAACCGACTATTACTACGACATTCAGGTGCGGCTGGCAGAGAAGCTGGCTCGTATCGCGCCCTTCAGCGACCCGGCGCGCGTGTTCCTGTGCAACTCTGGCGCGGAGTCCGTCGAGGGCGCGGTCAAGCTGGCGCGCTGGTACACCGGACGCCAGAACGTGATCGCTTTTTACGGCGCGTTCCACGGCAGGACGATGGGCGCGCTGGCGCTGACGGCGAGCAAGGTGGTTCAGCGGGACGGCTTTGGTGCGATGGTGCCGGGCGTGTATCACGTCCCGTACAACAATCCCTATCGCTGCCTGCATATGCGCGAAGAAGCCGCCTGCCACGCGAGCTGCATCTGCGCCGATTTCATCGAGCAGGTCGTGTTCAAGAAGACCGTGTCGCCAAACTCCGTCGCGGCGATTATTCTGGAACCGATTCAGGGCGAGGGTGGCTACGTCGTGCCCGACGCGCGCTTCGTCCAGCAGCTTCGCCGCATCTGCGACGACCACGGCATCCTGATGATCGTGGACGAAGTGCAGACGGGCATCGGGCGCACGGGGAAGTGGTGGGCGGTCGAGCACTTTGGTGTCGAGCCGGATATCGTCTGCTCGGCAAAAGGGCTTGGTAGTGGGATGCCCATTGGCGCAATTCTGTCGCGCGATCACATCATGACCTGGCCCCCCGGCGCGCACGGCAACACGTTCGGCGGCAATCCGATAGCCTGTGCCGCCGCGCTGGCAACCCTCGAACTGATCGAGCAGGAGTACATGGCAAATGCCGCCGCGCAGGGGGAGTATCTGATGGACGCGCTGCACGAGCTTCAGCCGCGCCACCCCTCGATGCGCCACGGGCGTATACAGGGCATTGGCTTGATGGTCGGCGTCGAACTGGTGAAGGACGAGCAGCGAACGCCCGCCAAAGACATTCGCAATCGCGCCGAGCGCCTCGCCATCGACAACGGCTTGCTCATCCTCGGCGCGGGCGAGAGCGTTCTGCGCTTCTGCCCGCCGCTGATGATCGACGCCGAAACGCTGGACGAAGGGCTGCGCCGCTTTGACGAGTCGCTGGCGCAAGCCGAGCGCGAAGCGGGGCTGCTCTAAAAGGCACATCAAGGACGTAATTGGCGACACGGGTTATGGTGAAATAAGAAGATAGGGATGGGTAAGTAGGGGCGCACCCACGTGTGCGCCCGCCTTTCGAACCAACACGGGCGGACATGCGCGGACTCCGCGCGAAGCGCGGAGTTCAGTCGAGCCTTTGGCTCGACCCCCTGGCAAGGGTCCGCCCCTACTCATGCTCACAGTATAAAGAGAGACGCCGAGGATTTCCCTCGGCGTCGTTGCGTTAATTCGTTTCTGGCGTCCTGGCGGTTAATCGCCTTCGGTTGCCTCTGCGGTTGCCTCGGCGTCATCTGCTGCGACGTCCGTTTCGTCGGCTTCTTCGGTGGGCGCTTCGGTCGCTTCCTGCGTGGCGACCGTTGGCAGCGGCGTTGGTGTGGCTTCCGCGGTCGACAGATTCAGCGGCGGCAGGATCACGAACGTCTGCATGACCTGCGCCAGCAGCGCCTCGTTTTCACCCGTATCGACGGCGGGCGCTTCCGTCGCTTCGGCGGTGGCTTCCGCTGTTTCTTCGTCCAGCGCGCGGTTGAGATCGACGCTGCTGGCGTTGAAGCGCAGGTCGGCAACGTGAAGCGTGCCATCTGCACCGTTCAACAGGACTGCCAGCCCGCTTTGCGGCTCGCCGTCTACCGTCGTGAAGCTGTACGCGACCGAAGAGCCGCTGGCATCGCCCTGCTGCACGGGCGCGACGCTCAAAACAGTCGCGTTTGGATGCGCGTCCAGCGCCCACGCCTCGGCGTCCGCGTCGCTGCTCACGGTCGTATTCGGCAGCGCTTCGAGGCGCAGCGTCGTCCCGTCGGGCGCGACGATGGTCGCCGGGCGACCGGGCGCGCTGTCTTCGACCACCCATTCCTGCGGGTAGCGAATGATGTGGTTGGCGACGGTGTCGTAATATGCCGACCAGTTGACGGGCGTGTCGGCAAACTGCCGGAACGGCTGGAGCGTAGTGACCAGATTGTCGAGAACGTAAACCAGCAGATCGGTGGCGTTGTTCGGCGTGACCACGCGAATGGTGTAAATCGAGCCATCTTCCAGCCACGATACCTGACGCGCCACGTAGGTCTGCCGGTTGAGTTCGAGAGCAAAGTCGAGGACGAGTTGATTGTCTTCCACGCGCCGCGTCGTTTCGGTCCAGTCGCCGTAGCGCGACCAGCTTGTCGCCAGGTAGGTATCGTTGAAGCGGGCATCCAGCTGTTCCAGGCTGAACAACGGCGGGTTGCTTTGCTCGACCGACGCTTCGATCACGCTCAGCGCGTCGGCATTGACCATCGTAATCGCCGCGCGATTCGGCTCGGTGAGCGGCGTGGAGGGTTCCCAACCGGTCGGCTGCCCGATGGCAAATAAGCCGGTCGGATGCAGGTAGAGGCGGTCAAAGGCAATCGTTTGTAAATCGGCGGGGGGCGCCGGGAAGGTCGGCGTCGGCGCCACCGTCGGCTCGACCGGCAGCGGCGTGTTCACATTCGTCTGAAACAGCGGCACAATCGCGCCCATAAGCAGGACAAAAATCATAAAGGCACCCAGAAGGATGCTCGCTCGTCGCGTATTTTCGCGCATGTCAATTCTGACTCCATTGCAGGGGGCAAACCCGGCGTATGATACCGCAAAAGAGGACGGATGTTAAGCGACAACCGCGCGTGGAAATGGGGGTTTGGGCGGTGACGACCGTTGGGGATATAGCAAACCGGGCGACCGAGCCGGTCGCCTCTACTGCCCGATGTATTCACGATTCCCAACGCCTCATGCGCCGTACCGTTGCAAACGGGTCAACATCCACGGGGAAACGCTTCAGGCGGATAGGCTTTCTACGCCGCTTCGCAAAGTCTTACGCGAATTTCGGCGGGATTGTAATAGAATGCGCCGCGCTCTCATGCCATAATCGGCGGCAGAGCCGCTATGGAGGTGATGTATGCCCCGACGACTGTCAATCCGATTAGCCCTGCTGATCCCATGCCTGATGCTCCTCTCGACTACCGTGCTGGCGCAGGAGGCGACACAAGCGCCCGCCGCGCCACCCGCCGAAACGCCGGTCAGGTTTATTGAGTTAGTGGGTCCCGCGGCAGAAAGCAGCGCCGAGATTTCGTCGCTGGCATGGTACGGCGATTATCTGGTGCTCCTGACCGAGAATTCGTTTCTGTACAACCAGATCGAAGATTCGTCCGGCGGTGTCTTTGCGCTGGAAAAAGGCGATATTCTGGAATATCTCGATGCCGAGAACCCGGAACCGCTGGAGCCGCTCGCGGTTCCCATCTTTGGACCGGATATTGAGGACGCGGTCAATGGCTTTGAAGTGACGTTCGACGGCTTTGAAGCGATCAAGTTTGTCGACGATCCCAGCGTCTTTGCCGACGACAAAGTGTTTCTAACCATCGAAGCCGAGACGGTCGATGAAAACGATCCGTCGATGCGCGCCTACGTCGTCTGGGGCACGGTCGAGCCGGATTTAGCCGGGATCCATCTGCGGCTTGAGGACCGGATCGCGCTGCCACGGCAGACCGACTTTGGCAATATGTCCTACGAAAGCCTGCTCGTCGCGGATAATCGTCTCATTGCCCTGTACGAAATCAACGGCGCGGGCGTGAACGCCGCTCCCCTTGCCTACGCCATCGACTTGCAGTCCGGCGAAGTGACGACGATTCCGCTTCAGAATATCGAGTACCGCATCACCGACGCGACCGACCCGGACGCGAGCGGCGTTTTCTGGATGCCGAATTACTTCTTCGAGGGTGAAGACTTCCTCGCCACCGACAACGATCCGATCTTCGCGCAGTTCGGCGAGGGCGCGAGCCAGGCAGCCTTCGCGGGGGTTGAGCGGCTCATCGCGCTGCAATATACCGGCGATCAGATTGTGCTCGTCAACCAGCCGCCGATCCAGTTGCAGATGACCGAGGAAAGCCAGGGACGGAACTGGGAGGGCATCGCGCGCCTCGACGACCGCGGCTTCCTGATCGTGACGGATCGCTTCCCGCAAACGCTGCTGGGCTTCGTTCCGGCGGGCGGGTAAACGCAGGCACCAGAACCGCGAGGCGGGCATCGTGCCCGCCTTTTGATTCCTACCCGAAACCGGGACACGCTCAACTTGCTTTTAGAACATATTTTCTATATAATCCTGGCAGGCGTTTCCGCGTGTCTTACGCGAGCGGGAGTGAGGTCGCGGAAGCAAGGAGCTGGACGATGCAGAACGACATCACGTGGGACAAAGACGATCTGAAAGCGCGGGTCGATCTGCGCGAAGTGGTCGAGTCGGCGTGGGGGTCGGGCAGGCGCACCGGCAAGGTCGTCATGTACCGCGCGCGTTGGCGGGCGAATGATCGCAATCCGAGCTTCGCCGTCTATGCCGATGGCTTCAAGGATTTTGGTACGGGCGACACGGGCGACGTGTACACGTGGCTCGAACGCGAGTACGGCATGACCTTTCCGCAGGCGCTCCACTGGATGCACAACCGGGTTTACGGCGCGTCCGACGACACCCCCGCCGCGCCCGTGCGACGCCTGCCCGCGCAGTATGAGGTGCCTTCCGCCGAATGGCAGCGAACGGCGCGCGCCCTCATGCAGCAGTCTCAGGCATATCTCTGGTCAGACGCCGACGACGCGAAGCGCGTGCGCGAGTATCTGGCGGTCGAGCGAGGGCTGAGCGAGGCGACGATTCGCCGCTACCACCTGGGCTATAACCCCGCATGGCGGCGGACGCGCTACGCCTATTGGAGCGAATCGTGGGGGCGCTGGCGTCGCGCGCGTCTCGCGCCTGGCGTCGTCATCCCCTGGATTCGCGACTCTGCGCTGGTGGCGCTGCGGATTCGCTGCCGCGTCGGTCGGCTGGCAGACTGGCTGTGCATCCCACCCGACTCCATCCGCGGCGAGCCGTTAGACAAATACCGCAGCTTTCGCGACAGCCGCCTGGGCGGCACGCTGTTCAACGGCGACGCCATCACCCGCGAACGCGGCGTGCTGCTGGTCGAAGGCGAGTTCGACGCCATGCTGGCGCAGCAGGAAATCGGCGATGTGATGACCGTGGCGACGCTCGGCAGCGCCTCGACTCGTCTCTCGCGGCGGCTGCGCGACCGGCTGCTCGTCTGCCCGCAGGTTATCTCACTGTTCGATCAGGACACGGCGGGGGGCATTGCGACGGAAAAGCTGGCGCAAGCGCTGGACGGGCGGCATTATGCGCTCCAACTCCCCGTCGGCAAGGACATCACCGAGTACGTGGTCGAGCGCGGCGGCGAGCTGGCGTGCTGGCTCCGCGATGCAACGCATACCCTATCTTGCGCTACAATGATCCGTGCGGAGGACGCGACGCATGGACATTCTGGAGACGCAGATTCAGCCGGGGGATGAGCGCTTTCAGCAGAACGTGGCGCACAACCGCGCGCTGGCGGCGGAACTACGCGAGCGTCTTGCGCTCGTGCGGGAGGGCGGCGGCGAAAAGTACCGCCAGCGCCACGCCGGGCAGGGGAAGCTGTTTGCCCGCGAGCGCATCGACCGCCTGCTGGATTCTGGCTCTCCGTTTTTAGAAATTGCGCCGCTGGCGGCGTGGGATTTGTACGACGGGGAAGCGCCCTCGGCGGGCATCGTCACCGGGATCGGGCGCGTCAGCGGCGTCGAGTGCCTTCTGATCGCCAATGACGCGACGGTCAAGGGCGGCACGTACTTCCCGATGACCGTCAAAAAACACCTTCGCGCCCAACAGATTGCCCTCGATAACAACCTGCCCTGTATTTACCTGGTGGACAGCGGCGGGGCGTTCCTGCCGATGCAGGATGAAGTCTTCCCCGACGCCGACGACTTCGGACGCATTTTCTACAATCAGGCGATCATGAGCGCGGCGGGCATTCCGCAGATTAGCGCGGTCATGGGCAGCTGCACGGCGGGCGGAGCCTACGTGCCCGCCATGTCCGACGAAACGATCATCGTCAAAGGCACCGGCACGATCTTTCTGGGCGGACCGCCGCTGGTAAAAGCGGCTACGGGCGAGGAAGTGACCGCCGAGGAGTTAGGCGGCGCTTACGTCCACACGCACATTTCCGGGGTTGCCGATCATTTCGCGGAGGACGACGATCACGCGCTGGAGATCGTTCGCGGCATCCTCGCCACGCAGAATCGCCATAACTCGCTCGACCTCGACGTGACCGCGCCGGAAGACCCCCTGTACGACCCTGTCGAGTTGTACGGTATCCTCCCCGCGACGTTCCGCGAAACCTACGACGCCCGCGAAGTCATTGCGCGGCTGGTCGATGGCAGCCGCTTCCGCGAGTTCAAAGCCAGCTACGGCACCACCCTCGTCACAGGGTTCGCGCGGATTGAGGGAATGCTCGTCGGCGTTATCGCCAACAACGGCGTGCTGTTCAGCGAGTCGGCGCTGAAGGGCACGCACTTCATCGAGCTTTGCGCCGCGCGCAAAATTCCGCTCCTGTTTTTGCAGAACATCACCGGCTTTATGGTCGGTAAGGATTACGAGGCGGGCGGCATTGCCAAGGACGGCGCGAAGATGGTACACGCGGTCGCCAACGCCGCCGTGCCGAAGATCACGGTCATCATCGGCGGCAGCTTTGGCGCGGGAAATTACGGGATGTGCGGGCGCGCGTTCAGTCCTCGCTTTCTCTTCATGTGGCCCAACAGCCGCATCAGCGTGATGGGCGGCGAGCAGGCGGCGAACGTGCTGCTGACGGTCAAGCGCGACCAGCTGGCGCGCAACCGCGAGCCGGATATGAGCGCCGCCGAGCAGCAGGCGTTTACACAGCCGATCCTCGACCGCTACGAGCAGGAAGGCAGCCCGTATTATTCCACCGCGCGGCTGTGGGACGACGGCATCCTCGACCCGCCGGAAACGCGCCGCGTGCTGGCGCTGGCGCTGAGCGCGTGCCTCAACCGCCCCGTAGATGAAACCCGCTTCGGGGTGTTTCGGATGTAAAAGACGGGTTATGGACGAGTGGGTCACGAGTGTAAACATGACGAATAATCTTCACGTCATCCGAATGCTGACAGCCGATGACGTGCTGGCATGTCTCGCTTATGCGCGCGATCTCACCGAACAGCAGCGATACCGCATGGGCGATGAAACCCGCTTGTCTGCCCGCCGCGTACCTGTCAGGCTGCACCCTGTATGATGAATTGTGCTGAGGAGCGTAAAGGGCGGTTGAACGACCGCACACAAGACGCCACCGACCGGTGTTGATTTACGGAGATACTTCTGAGCATGATAATCGTGCATGACGGCTGTATTTTATTTTGATAACCAGATGCCGCGCGACGTTGCAGACAGCTTAACAGAGCGCGGCTCGCCGTGACAATGGCAGTGGACACCACTCACTTCGACGCATTTCGCATTTAACACCGCTTTACCATTCCGACTCCAGCCCCCATTTCTCTGCGTTCTCAGCAAAAATATATGTTCTTCATGACTAAAGTACTAGATTCGCGCGCAAACTGCTGT
>CALMDI010000071.1 GCA_937864975.1 uncultured Chloroflexota bacterium
CTGCCCGCAGGCTCGCTCACGATCCGCTTCAGCGACACGTCGGTCAGCGGTTCCGGCGGTATCACGGGCTGGGCGTGGGATTTCGGCGATGGCAGCCCGATCAGCAATGAGCAAAACCCGGCGCACATCTACGCGGCGGCAGGCACGTACACCGTAACGTTGACCGTGACGGATGCCGGCGGCAGTGATAACACCAGCCAGCCGGTGACGGTCGATGCGCCCGTCGTTCCGCCCGTTGCCAGCTTCACGTCTGAACTTGCCGCAGACCTGACCGTTCAGTTCTTCGATGCGTCGGTCAGCAGCAGCCCCGGCGGCATCACAGGCTGGCAGTGGGATTTCGGCGACGGCAGTCCGGCGAGCAATGAGCAGAATCCGCAGCACGTCTATGGGGTACCGGGTACCTACACCGTCTCACTCACGGTGAGCGACGCGGGCGGCAGCGCGACCGCGAGCCAGCCCGTCGAGGTACCGACACCCGCCGCCCCGCCGCCGTCATCCGATCCCGGTTTGGCGGGCACAACGCCGATCCTGCCGGACATCGGCAACCCATCGCTTCAGGCAAATCTGCGCTCGATCTACGAAGCGGGTCTCGGCGCGGGCAACCGCCCGACGGTCTTCAGCGTCGCGGGCGACTTCACCGCCGAGTTTGGCGCGTATCTCGATCCGTTCCGCAACTCGTCGGACACGCAGCTGGACGACAGCACGCAGTCGCTTCAGGGGATCATCGACTGGTTCAACCAGACCGATCTGGGCGGGGTAACCAGCTTTAACCGTCCGAGTCTGGCGACAGGCGGCGACTTCCGCGCCAATGCCCTGCTCAACCCGGATCGCGCTCCCGACGAGTGCGAAGACGGCGAAGGACCGCTGGCATGTGAGCTGCGTGTCAACCAGCCGGGCGTGGTCATCATCAGCGTGGGCAACGTCGACGTCGAGCAGGAGACGAACATCGACGAGTTCCGCGACCGAATTCAGCAAATCGTTCAGACGGCGACGAACGCGGGTGTTATCCCGGTGCTGACGACGCTCCAGCCGCGCCCGGACAACCCCGACGCGCTGCGCCCGTACAACGACGTCCTCATCGAAGTGGCGGCGGCGAACAATATCCCGGTCTACAACCTCTGGGCGGCGCTGAACGCGCTGACGGAGAGTGGCTTGAGCGGCAATCAGCCGAGTCAGGCGCCAGGCGTGCCCGGCGACATCACGGGCGGCGCGACCGCGGGCTACGGCATGAACGCGCGCAACCGCGACGTGCTGGTAATCCTCGACGCGCTGCGGACGAAAGTGTTCCCGGACGCTTCGTAGGCTCCAAAACGAGTTCCCGCTCCGATCTCGGAGCAGGGACCCACACTGCTGAAATGAAGCCCTTCTCGCCGTACAGCGGGAGGGGCTTCGTCGCTCAAGCGCCCCGCGCGCAAATTTGTCCGCTGCTATAATGAGCGCATCAACGGACAAGGAAGGACGAAAATCTGTCGATGATGCGCCCGATGCTCGCTGCCCTGCTCGCCCTCATCGCCCTTCTGGCGGCGTGCGCGCCTGCCGCCGAGGAACCCACCCTGCTCGTGTCGCTGGTCGCGGACGGACGCGAGCGCACGTTTTCCTACCAGACCCCTGTCACCGTCGAGCAGTTTCTGCAGGACTCGGACATTACGCTCACCGAACTCGATACTGTGAACCCGCTGCCTTATACGCAGATTACGGACGGGATGCGTGTCACGGTGGTTCGCGTGCTGGAAGAGCGTTACTGCGAGGAAGAAGCGGTTCCGTTCCAGCGGCGGACGATTCCCAACGAGGGCTTGCAGCCGGGCGAAGAACGGCTCGGTCAGTCGGGGCAAAACGGCGAAATGGAAATCTGTTACCGCGTGCAAACGCGCGACGGCGTTCCGCATGATCCGGTTGAGATTAGCCGGACGATCATCACCAGCCCGCGGGATGAAGTGATCTACGTCGGTCCGTCGGGTCAGCTTGACCCGGTCAACGTCAATGGCACGATTGCCTACATCAGTAACGGCAACGCCTGGATCATGAACGACACCAGCACCACCAAGCGCCCGCTCACTACATCGGGCGATGTCGATGGACACGTGTTTCGTCTGTCGCCGGACGGACGACAGCTTTTGTTCACGCGCCGGGCGTTCAATAACAGCGGCGATGCCAGCACGTTTAACACGCTCTGGCTCATCCCGGACACGACTATCGACGCCGAGCCGATGGAGCTGCTGCCGAACAACATCCTGTATGCCGACTGGGTGCCCGGCAGCGCCAACACGATCAGCTATTCGACCGCCGAAGCGCGCAATACACCGCCGGGCTGGCAGGCGCTGAACGACTTCTGGATCATGCGCCTCGATCCGCGCACCGGCGAGCCGTTGAACGTGCGTGAGGTGGTCGAGGAGTCGAGCGGCGGGCTGTATGGCTGGTGGGGCACAGACTATCAATGGTCAAATTCGGGCGATGCGCTGGCATGGATCCGCGCCGATTCGATGGGCACCGTCAATGTCGATACCGGCGAGCATCTGCCGCTGCTGACCTACCCGGTCTACAACACGTTTCAAGCCTGGTCGTGGCGCGCGACAGTATCCTGGTCGCCCGACGACGACCTGCTCCTGACGACGGTTCACGGCTTGCCCATCGGCAGCGAACCCGCCGAAACCAGCCCGGCGTTTCACGTTGCCGTCACCGATACCCGCGGCACGTTTGAAGCGCCCATCGCACAGAACGCGGGCATCTGGGCGGCGCCGAAATACTCGCCGGAGATCAACGCGGACGGGGCTGAATTCCCGCTGGGTTACGTGGCTTATCTGCGCTGCCGCGACTTCCCCAACTGCATCAGCGACAGCGCGCAGTATGACCTCTACCTCGCCGACCGCGACGGCAGCAACCCGCGCAGGCTCTACCCGCCGGACGGGCAGTCAGGACTCACGCAGCGTGAATTTGTCTGGAGTCCAGACGGGCGACAGATTGCGTTTCTTTATCAAGGCAACCTGTGGGTGATCGACATTTTCTCGCAGGTCGCCAGCCAACTGACGCTCGACGGCGGCGCTTCGTCTCCTGTCTGGGCACGATGACGCGCTCGCTCGTCATTTTTCTCGTCGCGCTGGCGGCGGCGCTCGGCGGCGGCGTCGCGGCGGCGGCAACGACGCAGACGCGCGACGATGAGCTTCGCGGCTACGTCGATCCGACACGCGAGACCGAGCTTCCCTACCGCGTGCCGCGACTCGGCGTCAACGCGGAGCTTACCCGGTACGCCCCCGACGAGCTGCGAAATCACCTCGACCGGATGCGGCAGGCGGGCGTCACGTGGGTGCGCCAGATCGTGCCGTGGGACCGTGTTGAGCCGGAGCGCGGCGCATTTTCGTGGCAGCCCTGGGACACGATTGCCGATGCGCTGCGCGAGCGCCCCGGTTTACGCCTGGTGGCGACGCTGGTGAACTCGCCCTCGTGGGCGCGCGCTTCAAACCCCGATTCGACCGTGACCGCGCCGCCCGACGACCCCGCCGATTTTGCGCGGTTCGCCCAAATGTTTGCCGACCGCTACGGCGACGTAATCGATCATTATCAAATATGGGATGAGCCGAACCTCGCGGCGGCATGGGGGATGCAGGAGCCTCGCCCCGCCGATTATGTGGCGCTGCTTCAGGCAGGCTACGACGCCATCCACGGCGCAGACGCCGGCGCGACGGTGCTTGCCGCCGCGCTCGCGCCGACGACCGAGACCGGACCCGCCAACGTGAGTGACATTCGCTATTTAGGCGATCTGTACGCCCTGGGCGCGGCGTCGTGGATGGACGCAGTCGCGGCGAAACCGTATGGATTCAGCGCGCCGCCTGCAGATCGCACCGTCAGCGCGGAGACGCTCAATCTCCCGCGCAGCGTCCCGCCGCCCG
>CALMDI010000072.1 GCA_937864975.1 uncultured Chloroflexota bacterium
TTTTGGGAGAAAATATACCCGGCGTCGGCGGCGACGCGCAGCAGCGCGATCACGTCCCGGCGAGTCATCGTGTCGAGCCTGCGTCGTAACCGGGCATCTTCCTGCACCTTGCGAAAAAAAGCGAGCGCCGTTTCCCTTGCCATGCATCCCCCTTAAAGCACGTCAGGCGGTTCTGGTGGGTGCCGTTGAGGACAGCACCGATATGCAGTTGGATTTGTGAAGTTTGTAAATTGTGATACTATCTTACGATATAAAATAGCCCCGCGCAATAGAGCAGGGGCTATTTATATCACGGCGATACAATTTCCGCTACACGACAATGTTGACTTTGGGTTCCTGCCCCTGCCGTCCCGCCACGTAGATCACACGTTTCGCCTGATCCCCGTTCAGAATGCGCCGCGCTCCTTTGCTTTCCAGCGCCAGCCGCTTCGCATTTTCTTCGTCGGTGTCGGCTGGAATCTCGATGCGGTCGACAGGCTTGCCATTCTTCATAATGACCCGTGTTTCCATAGCGCGCGCCGCCGTTGCGGCATCATCGACCGGGAAAGCCTGCGTGTGGATGCTGTACGGGAAGCCCAGGCGCGCCCACAACTCTTCGCTGATGTGCGGCACGAACGGCGCCATCAGCAGCAGCATCCCGCGGATCGTCTCGCGCCATGCCTCCGCGCTCAACTTGCCCTCGCGGATCGCCTGCCGCAGATCATTCCGCAGCTCCATCAGCGCGGCAATCGCGGTGTGGAAGCTGAACTTCTCCAGACCCTCTTGCACGCGCATGATCGTCTCGTGGAGCCGTCGCTCAATTTCGCGTTCCGCGTCGGAGTCGCCCGCGCTTTCCGGCGCGCCCGCCAGCACGACATCCCAGATGTCTTCCAGCCAGCGCACAACGCCCTGCACGCCCTGTGGATTCCACGGACCACCCTTCGTCCAGTCAAACGCGAACATCAGGTACGCACGCACCGTGTCCGCGCCGTACGCCGCCACCAGTTCGTCCGGGTTGACGACGTTGCCCTTGCTCTTGGACATGCGCTGGACTTCCAGGTGATGCTTGAGCTGGTTAACGTTGTTGTCGCCCTGAATGCCCGGAATACGGATCGTCGCGTCGGGAACAACTTCGACCGTCTTCACTTCACCATTGGCTTCACGCACTTGCAGAATGTTCTCGGTGCGCCGCACAATCTCGCCGGTCACCGTCCCGCTGTCCAGAATCGACTCGGCGGTCGGCGTCGCGTCGGTTGTCAGCGCTTCCAGCGCGATGGGGTCGATTTCCGCGAGCGCTTCTTCCTTTGAAATCACGTCAATCGTGCTGGCGAACAGTTTGTTCGCGCCTTCCCAGCGTCCGGTCGCGCGGATGAAATCGCCTTCCCGTTCTCCGCCCAGCACCTGCCCCTGGTTACGCACCATGAGCATCGGCTCGTCGAACAGCGTTTCGGGATCACGCCCGTGTTTCGCCATCACCTCGGCAGCCTGATCGAACATGCCCAGGTCGCGCATCGCCTTGGTGAAGAAGCGCGTGTACATCAGGTGCAGCGTGGCGTGTTCCACGCCGCCCGTGTACACGTCCACGGGCAGCCAGTACGCCGCTTCCTCCGGGTCGAACGGATGCTGGTCGTAATGCGGGCTTAGATACCGCAGTTGATACCACGACGAGCACATGAACGTGTCCATCGTGTCCGTCTCGCGCCGCGCGGGCGTGCCGTAGGGTGCGGTCGTGTGCAGGAAGCCCTCGTGGTACGTCAGCGGCGAGCGCCCCGTCGGCATGAATTCGACGTCTTCCGGCAGCAGAACGGGCAGCTGCTCGTCCGGTACCGGCTCAATCGTGCCGTCTTCCTTGTACAGCATTGGGATTGGTGATCCCCAGTAGCGCTGGCGGCTGATGAGCCAGTCGCGCAGGCGGTAGTTGACCGATTCCTTGCCAATGCCGCGTTCCGCCAGCCAGTCGATCACGGCGGCAATCGCGGGATTCCTGCGCCCCTTTTGCCCGTTTGATTCAGTGCCGTCGAACCGCCCGCTGTTGACCATCACGCCCGCGCCGTCGTAGGCTTCGCCCTCGACCTCGTTTTCCGGCGGTTGAATTACCGTGCGGATCGGCAGGTCATACTTGACCGCGAATGCGTAGTCACGCTGGTCGTGCGCGGGCACCGCCATGATCGCGCCGCTGCCATAGGTGATCAGCACGTAGTCGGCAACCCAGATCGGAATCCGCTCGTTGTTGACCGGGTTGATCGCGTAAGCGCCGCTGAAAACGCCGGTCTTTTCGCGATCTTCCGCCATTCGCTCCATCTCGGTCTCGCGCGCCGCCTGCGCCACATAAGCCTCTACCGCCTCGCGCTGCTCCGGCGTCGTCAGCTTCGCGACCAGCGGATGCTCCGGCGCGAGCACCATAAACGTCGCGCCCCACAGCGTGTCCGGTCGCGTGGTGAATATCTCAATCGAGTCGCCCTGCTCCGAGCGGAACGTGACCTTCGCGCCTTCCGAGCGACCAATCCAGTTCGTTTGCATGATGCGAACCGGCTCGGGCCAGTCTATCGGGTCGAAGTTCAACAGCTCATCGGCATAGCGCGTGATGCGAAAGAACCACTGCGTCATCAGCTTCTGGATCACCGGCTGCCCGGTGCGTTCATCCTTCCCGTCGATGACCTGCTCGTTCGCCAGCACCGTTTGCATCGTCGGCGACCAGTTCACCATCGCGTCGCCGCGATACGCCAGGTTCCCCTCGAAGAACTTCTTGAAGAACCACTCCGTCCACTTGTAGTACGACGGGTCGCAGCTTACTGCTTCGCGCTCCCAGTCGAACATCGCGCCCATCGAGCGCAACTGCCCGCGCATCCGTTCGATGTTGGCAAACGTCCACTTCGCCGGGTGAATGTTCCGCTGGATGGCGGCGTTCTCGGCGGGCAAGCCGAAGGCGTCGAAGCCCATCGGAAACAGGACGTTGAAGCCCTTCATCCGCATGTAGCGGGCGCGCGTGTCGGACGGCGTCATCGCGTACCAGTGACCGATGTGCAGGTCGCCGCTCGGATACGGAAGCATGGTCAGCGCGTAATGCTTCGGCTTGCTCCAGTCCACTTCAGCGCGATACAGCCGGTCTTCCTGCCAGCGCTGCTGCCATTTCGGTTCAATCGTCTGTGGGTGATAGCGTTCTTTTTCAGCCATAGCTCCATCGCGGCGTTAGATGCGGGGCGCCACCCCTTTTCTCACAAACCGGGCGAAAGTGTAACATGCGCTAACAAACAAAAACACAAGCGCGTCCTGCTGCCAGAGCCGCGCTTGTGTTTGCTTGGTTTAGGTTTTCCCCGATGCGGACGCCGGGGCTGCGATTTAGAGATTAACGATAGTAATCGCGCTTCGGCGGGCGTACTGGAACCGGCACAGGCACACGAACGGGCTTGGCGGGTGGCTGCGGGCTAAGAAGTCGATCAAGGTCTTCGAGTAACCCCCGCACGCGGGCGGCGATTTCGTCCAATGCGCTGCGCTTTTGCTTTGCCACAACCATTCCTTTCTGACAACTGAGGGCTTCAGGAGGCGTGAATGATCTGGAATAAGCCTCGAATGAAAGAAGCCCCTGCGCTACCCAACGATGGGTCCTCGGGGCTTACACATTCTGACGCCGGTTTGCGCCGTCGCGCAAGCTGCCTGTGGACCTAAGGGGATTCGAACCCCTGACCTCTTCAATGCCATTGAAGCGCTCTCCCAGCTGAGCTATAGGCCCGTGATCGCATGTAAACCGTGGGGCTGGGGTTGTCAGTACGCGCCATTGTAAGCGAGTGCGCGCTTCAATGTCAATACTTAAAGGATATAGCGGAAACGCGCGCCTGCATAGCACCGGCAGTCGTTTACTCATTCCCTTCTCAGCATGTGTTAGACCGATTGCAATGTTCGTCCTCGGAAAGCGTGAATTGATTGAGCAACGCGCTTTCCAGCCGCTTCGGTATCCGAATACGATTAAATTTATTCTGGCTCTATCGTCGTATCAAAATTCTTACGACGGATCGCCGTTTCCTAACCCTGTTCCCATGATCTCTACCGAGAAATTGTTACAGGATCTTTATTTTCTGGTTTGGATTAAGAGAGCAGTTAGGCATTACACTGAATTAAGAATTCATCGAACGCTGCGACGGAGGTTATCTCATTATGAGTCATCAGCGTGTGTTTCGAGCCTTACTGTTGCTCGCCGTTCTGCTCGTGGGCATCACCCTGCTCCCCGCGACGACGGAGACGAGCGGGCAAGCCGGAAACCTGTTGAGCTATAACAGCGCGGTAACCGGCAGTCTGTCCGCCCAAATTCCGCTGGGCATCTATCTCTTTGACGGAACGCAGGGCGATCTGGTCACGGTACACGTCGCCAGCCTCGACGGCGTGCTCGACCCGATGGTCGCCCTCGTCGGACCCGATCAGCAGTCCGTCGGACGAAGCGAGGATTATGCCTTCGGACCTGTAGGCACCGATGCCTACGTCTCGATCCTCCTTCCGCAAACCGGCGCCTATTCGGTGCTGGTGTCCGGCGAGAGCGGCTCGTCGGGCGACTTCCTGCTGCGCCTGACCGGGCGCGGCAGGGTGCAGAGCCGCCAGCTGCGCTTTGGCGTTCCCATCGAGGTGGAAATCCCGCCGCTGCCCACGCCGCAGTATTTTTACTTCGACGCCGACCGCCGGTGTCCCACGACGCTGACAATCACCGTGCTGACCGAAGGCGACGATCAGCAGGATCCGATCGCCGACGCCGCACGCGCGATTCTGGACGGGCACATCGTGCTCGACCGCACGCTGGCCGAAAGCGGCCACTACCCGGCGATCAATATCGAGCAGTCGATCAGCCGCGCGATGCAGGGCATCGTCACG
>CALMDI010000073.1 GCA_937864975.1 uncultured Chloroflexota bacterium
CGCGACCCCCTGAGCACCGATTTCGGGGAGGGAGAACCTAGAAACGACGCTTCTGTATTCCCCCTCCCTGAATTCGGGGAGGGGTGGCGAACGGAGTGAGCCGGGGTGGGGTTCCCGTTCACAGGCGGTGACGCAGCCACCGCCTGACACGGGGCGCGACCTGCGTGTACAGGCGGTACAGCGGCGGAAACGGCGCGTAATCCCACGCGCCAACGTGCCGCACGACCGTGCCGCGAAAGCCGCGCTTGAAGGCGAAGACGCCCCACAGCGGGTCGTTCTCGTCAAACACGTTCGGCGCGCCCCAGAAGTCGTAGGTTTTGTAGCCCCGCGCTTTTGCCCATTTGATTGCTTCCCATTGCAGCAGGTAATTCGGCATCCGCTGGCGCTCCTCGTTGGAGGATGCGCCGTAGAAATACCAGCACGTCTCGGCAAAGTGAAACAGGATGACGTGCGCGAGCGGCTTACCTTCGAATTCCGCGATCAGGGCGTGCGCTAACTCCGCCTCCATGAACCGCTGCCACGCCTGCTCGTAATACCAGGCGGGACGGACGAGAAATTCGTCGCGGGCGCCCGTTTCCTGATAGAGCGCGTAGAGCGTGGGCAGGTCGTCGGCGGTCGCGGCGCGAACGGTCACGCCTTCGCGCTCGGCAACGCGGACTTTGCGGCGCGTGTTCTGGCTCATCGCCGCCAGAAGCGCGTCTTCGCTCTGCGTGAAGTCGATCTTGATGCTGTTGCGGAACTGCACCTGATCGCCGGAGAAGCGCCAGCCGCGCTGCTGGAGCGTGCCAATCAACGCTTGCCCGGCGGGGTTGGGCGTATCGTCCGCTTCGCCGGGGATGCCTGTTGCCGCCGCGATATCCGGTTCGATTTTGAGCCAGACGGCGCGATGATCGCGCGCGAGCTGCTGAAGCCAGTCGAGGACGAAGCCGCAAACCTCGCCGTCCTCGTAAGCCATCGTCGGACCCTTCGGCACGTACATCATTGGGAAGGGTCCCACGCGCCGCACGCCGATGGACGCCGCCGCGACGATCTCGCCGTCGCGCTTGAAGGCGACGCGCTGCGGGTGCCAGCCCGTCGTCTCGCGCTTGAACTCGCCCCACTCCCACGTTTGCAGCACGTGCGCGTAGGGCAGCTCACAAACGATCTCATTCCAGAGTTCAGGAATGTGGATGGTGTAGGCTTTGACGCGGCTGTTCGGGTCGGCTTGATGGGTCAATTGCTTTGCTCGCGGTACTTTACCGCCAGCCGATATGCCTGATAAATCAGTGGATTGTAGACTTTATCCCACGCGCCTTGCGAGCGGACGACGCGCCCACCCCAGCCGCGCTTGAAGCCATAAACGCCCCATAAGCCGTCTGACCGGCTCTCGAACTGCGCTTCCAGTATCGCTTCGTCCTCGTCGGGGATGCCCCACAAATCGTAGGTTGTGCAGCCGCGCGCCTTCGCCCACTGGATCGCCGCCCACTGAACGCCGTAGGTCGCCATCAGGTTGCGCTTTACATCCGACGACGCGCCGTAGAAATACCACGCCGTTCTGCCGACCGCGAAGACGAAGATGCCCGCCAGCGCATCCCCTTCGTGCTCCGCCAGAATGAGCGCGGCGTGCCGGGGCACGAACAGATCATACGCCTTCTCATAGTAGCCCGGCTCGTGAACGCCGAAGCGGTTGCGGCTGCCGGTCGTCTGCATCATCCGCGTGAACGTGTCAACGTCGGCGCGGTCGGCTTCATAATAACGGACACCGCTTTTCTGGCTCTGGCGAATTTTGCGCCGCGTCCCCTGATTCATCCGCGCCAGAATCGTTTCGTCATCGTCGGCAATGTCGATCAAAATGGTGCGCGGCGGTTGGACGGTCTGCAAGCTCTCGCGGAAGCCGAGCGCCCAAAAACCGGGATTGGGGTCGCCTACCTCGACGATGCCCGGCTCCCACTTGAGGAACGCCGCGCCGCGACGTTTCGCGCACTGATCAATCGCCACCCACAACGCCGCGTCGTCACTCGTCGTGTTGTAGGGTCCCATCGCAAGGTATGCCATCGTGCCAAGCCGCAGCGGGAGTGGACGAAACAAAAGCTGCGCGCCCGCCACGATCCGCCCATCGTCTGCCAACGCGACGCGCTCGACACCCCAGCCGTAGGCGCGTTTTAGCTCGCCCCACGCCGAAAGCTGCAAGGCGTGCGCGCGCGGCTGTGACGCGACGAAAGCGTCCCAGGCGTTGGGAGTTGGGGTGAGGGGAGTGAGCATAGGTTCGGCAACGTTTCCGGCATTATAGCAGATTGCGATTTTGTCGCGTGCGAGCCTGTGTTGCGAACTGTCTTGCCATGTTAGAATGTCCGTTATCGGGGGAGCAAATCCGCTTCTGGCAAATGCGTACAATCATTTGAACTTGCCAGAGGGCGATGTTATACTAGCTCCGTTTGTAACAATCGGCACAAACTCAACACTTTTCACCTGCCCGGTCGCAGCGATACAGGCGAACACAGCGAGCACGCAGTCAGCTTTTTCGGGAGCAGCGTTCCGATGAATCTACTCAACGAATGGGCGTTTATCGGCGTCTTTATCGCGGTTGCGTGGGTATTTCCCGCGCTGCCGGTCGTTTTCTCCGCGTTTGTGCGCCCGCGCAAGCCCAACGCCATCAAGATGCAGACCTACGAGTGCGGCGTCGAGACGGTGGGCGACACGTGGGTGCAGTTCAAAGTGCAGTACTACATCTATGGTCTGGTGTTCCTCGTCTTCGACGTCGAGATGGTCTTTCTTTTCCCGTGGGCGATGGCATACAACCAGTTGAATTTCTTCGCCTTTGGCGCTGGTCTGCTGTTCATCTTCCTGCTCGCGGATGCCCTGATCTATGCGTGGAAGAAAAACGCGCTGGAGTGGGCGTAAGACGAGCGGCTTTGACTAGCGGGGAGCTAATCGGTTATGCAAGTGTGTGAGAACATTATCAATACGCTCGCGCCCTGTCTGGCGGCGAACGGGATGGACGCCGGTCTCGCCCAGTTCATCGCCATTCTGGTCGGCGTGCTGCTGGTGACGATGGCGCCGCTGATCGTCGTCATCTTCCTGATCTGGGTCGAGCGTAAATATGCCGCGCGCGTGCAGGATCGTCTCGGTCCGAACCGCGTGGGTCCCTATGGATTGCTGCAAACCTTCGCAGACGCGATCAAGCTGATTACGAAGGAAGACATCACCCCGGCGGGCGCGGATAAGGCGATTTTCAACGCCGCGCCGATTATCGCCGTCATGTCGGTTATTTTGATGTGGGGCGTGATTCCGTTCTCGCCCATCCACGTCGGCGTGGATCTCTCGATTGGCGTCTTGTGGTTCATCGCCGTCGGGTCGATTGCCACGCTGGCGATCATGATGGCGGGCTGGTCAAGCAACAACAAGTACGCGCTGCTCGGCGCGTTCCGAGTCGTGGCGGCGCTGGTGAGCTACGAAGTGCCGATGGCGCTGTCGCTCATCGTCCCGGTCATGCTGGCGGGGTCGATGAGTATGCAGGAGATCGTCAACGACCAGCGCGGCATGTGGTTTGTCGTGCTGTCGCCCCTCGCCGCGATTATCTTCTTCATTTCGACTCAGGCGGAAACCGGGCGCGCGCCCTTTGACCTGATCGAAGCCGAGTCCGAGCTTGTCGCCGGGTACAACATCGAGTACAGCGGCATGAAGTTCGGACTTTTTTTTGCGGGCGAGTTCGTTCACGTGCTGACCAACGCGCTGCTGCTGGTGACACTGTTCTTCGGCGGCTGGGTCGGTCCCGCAGTCGATCAGGTGCCCATTCTGGGCGTGCTGTACCTCACCATCAAGTCGAGTATTTTCTACATCCTGTCGCTGCACCTGCGAAACACCGTGCCGCGCGTCCGCATCGACCAGATGATGGGCTTTAACTGGAAATTCCTCGTGCCGGTGGCAATTGTCAACATTATTCTGGTTGCGTTTCTCCTCAAGGTCGTCCAGGCGCTTGGGCTGGCGCCCGCGCCCGAACAGGTGAACGACTTCGCCGCCAACCTGCCGCAGGCGATCATCCTGTTTGTGGGCAACCTGGCGGTCACGGCGGTCGTGATGCAGATGCTGCGAAACGTCGGGCGGCGCTCGCGGAAGGTCGAGGAAGAACCGGGGCGCATGATCGAGCCGGTTGCCGAGCCGCACGGGATGTCGGTCGCGCACTAGAAGGCGGAACCTAAGGTATGGAACTCAACGCACAGAGCATTGCCTTCCTGATTTTCAGCGTCCTCACGCTCGGCGGCGGGCTGGCGACGGTGGCGAATCGCAACCTGATTCACGCGGCGGTTTACCTGATTATCAGCCTGTTCGGGGTGGCGGGGCTGTTCGTCCTGCTCAGCGCGCCGTTCCTCGCCGCGGTGCAGGTGCTGGTCTACATCGGCGCGATTGCCATTCTGATTATTTTCGCCGTGATGTTGACGCGCAGCATGACGCGCATGACCGAGGTCTACAACAGTCAGTGGGGGCTGGCGGTGGTGGTGACGCTGCTGCTGTTCGTCTTTCTGCTCGTCGGCATCATTCTGCCGGTGTGGGGAAACGGCGGACCGCAGGAATCGCCAGCGCCTTCACCCATCGTCGCGACGACCACCGACCTTGGGATCTCACTGGTGGATGGAAACCAGTATGTCATTCCGTTCGAGGTCGCGTCGCTGCTG
>CALMDI010000074.1 GCA_937864975.1 uncultured Chloroflexota bacterium
AGTTCCGCGTGCAGCGCGCAGACGGCTTCGCGCAGCGCTTCCAGCATCACGCCATCACTCCCAGCGCCTGATTGCGAAGGCGCTTCAGGCGCTTCATCACGTCGTTCTCGCCGCGTCCGAAATAGTCGTAGAGGCGGCGGTATTCCTCGTAAAGCTGGTCATAAATTGCCTGGTGTTCCGGGATGGGGCTGACGACTTCATCCTTCAGTTTTGCCATTTTCTCGGCAGCCGCTTCAATCGTCGGATAGACGCCCGCGGCGACCGCGCCGTGCATCGCCGCGCCGAGCGCCGGAGCCTGTTGAGACCCCGCCAGCTTCAGGTCGCGCCCGGTCACGTCGGCGTAAATCTGCACGAGGAGACGATTTTTCTCCGGCAAGCCGCCCGCCGCCACGAGATCGCGAATCGCAATCCCGCGCTCCTCGAACGCTTCGATGATCGTGTGCGTGCCAAAGGCGGTCGCTTCGATCAGAGCGCGATAAATGTCAGGCGCGCGCGTGCCCAGCGTCATACCGAGAATCATCGCGGACAGGTCGGCGTCCACCAGCGTCGAGCGGTTGCCGTTGAGCCAGTCGAGCGCGATCAGCCCGTGCTCGCCGGGCTGCTGCTTCGCCGCTTCGCGCTCAAGGTACCGGTGCAAATCCATGCCCGCCGAGCGCGCCGCCTCGTGATACTCCGGTGGAACGGCGTTATCGACAAACCACGCGAAAATGTCGCCGACGCCGCTCTGCCCCGCTTCGTAGCCGTAGTAACCGGGAACAACGCCATCGCGCACGACGCCGCACATGCCTTCGACGGTCTGAAGGTCATCCCCCATGAGGATGTGGCAGGTGGACGTGCCCATAATCATGACCATCGTGCCGGGCTTGGTCGCGCCAACGGCGGGCACGGCAACGTGCGCGTCCACGTTGGCGACCGCGACGGCAGTCCCTTCCTTCAAGCCCGACCAGTGGGCAGCTTGCGCGCTCAGCCCGCCCGCCCGGTCTCCGAGATTTTTGAACTCACGGCTCATGCGCGTGTCCACCACGTCGGTAAAACGCGGGTCGAGCGCCGCAAAGAACGCGCGCCGAGGAAAATCGCCGTTCTGCACGATGGCTTTATAACCTGCCGTGCAGGCATTGCGAGTCTCGACCCCGGTCAACTGCCAGACGATCCAGTCTGCGGCTTCGATCAGGCGGTCGGCGGCAGCGTACACCTCAGGCGCTTCCTGCAAAATTTGTAGGGCTTTGCTGAAGAACCATTCCGACGAAATTTTGCCGCCGTAAAGCGCGAGCCACGCCTCGCCCATCCGTCGCGCCGTCTCGTTGATCTGATCCGCCTGCGGCTGCGAGGCGTGGTGTTTCCACAGCTTCACCCAGGCGTGCGGCTTGTCCCGAAATTCCGGCAGCGCTATCAACGGCGTGCCGTCGGCTTTGACCGGGAGCATCGTGCAGGACGTAAAGTCGATTCCGACGCCGACGACGTCCTCCGCCGATACGCCGCTTGCCGCCAGCACCTTCGGCACCCCCTGCTTGACCACGTCGATATAATCCAGCGGGTTTTGCAGCGCCCACTCCGGCGGCAGCCGAGCGGCGCTTCCCGGCAGGCGTTCGTCAATCACGCCGTCGGCGTAGGGCACCACCGCCGTCGCCACCTCGCGCCCGTCGCGCGCGTCCACCAGCAGCACACGCCCGGATTCCGTTCCGTAATCGATGCCAATTGTGTACATCGCTATCCATCCATCGTGTCGACTACCAAAAACGACGCCTCATCCCGAAGGCAGCGATCAACGCGCCCCAGCTCCAATCGGTGGCATCTACCCGCGCCATAGAACCGATCTCACTAAACGTTCCGTCTTGATTATTCTTGTGAAGCATATTTCGCATGTACTGATGATAGTATCCGTTCTTTAACCGTAGCTTGTACACGTCATACGTTTCGAACGCGATAAGGGTCTTCAACCGATAGTCATCTTGCGGAAGCATATCCGTAGAAAAGATTTCAGGGTATCCATCATTGTTAAGGTCGGCCAGGTCTGCGCCCATTGAGAACATACTGATGTGTCCCATGTATTTTTCAAGAGACTCTTCAAAGGAGCCATCGTGCTTATTGATATACAAGTAGTCGCGTTCATAGAAGTCATTGGATATGTACAGATCGGGCCAATTGTCCTGATTCACGTCTCCAACTGTTACGCCCAGTCCGAAGCCGATCACGCTTCCGTAGATACCGGCAAGTTCAGAAACATCTGTAAAATGGCCGTTGTCATTTCGATAAAGCTTATGTCCAAGCAATGGTTAAAGGCCATGAAGAAGCTATTAACCTAGTGGATAATGAATTATTGAAGAGCGTTACTAATCCTGCATTAAAAGAATTT
>CALMDI010000075.1 GCA_937864975.1 uncultured Chloroflexota bacterium
GGCTCGCCGGGAATATCCTGCAACAAATGGCGCAGGCGTCGCTCGTCGATCAGGAAACGCAGCATGATCTCGCCGACATTGCCCATCGGCTGAAGCGCCGCGACCACGTTCTCCGGCAGATCGAGCGACTCGACCGACATCTGGAACGCCGCCTGCGGCAGCGTCGAGCGAACGGCGTCGATCTCCGCGAGGCGTTTCTGACGCGCCGCGTCGCGCGAGGCGATGAGACGGCGCTGGACGAGATCGGCAAACTTGCCGAGGATCGTAAACTCTTCCGGCATGACCGCGCGACCCGCCGCCTTCTTCTCGATAATGCGGTTGACGTCGGCAATCGCGTGCGCCTGCTCGGTGGCAAGCTGCTTCAACGCCGGTGTTTCCAGATTCTCAAGCGCTTCCTGGACAGCTTCAGTCACGCTCTTGATGTCGATGCGCCAGCCCGTCAGCTTCGCCGCGAGGCGCGCGTTCTGTCCTTCGCGTCCGATAGCGAGCGACAGCTGATCGTCCGGCACCAGCACAATCGCCGTCCGTCCCGTGTCCGGGTCATCTTCGAGATAAACCCCGCTGACGCGCGCCGGGCTGAGCGCCTTGCTGATGAACTGTTCCTGATTCGGATTCCACTCGATGACGTCAATTTTCTCGTCATGGAGTTCCTTGACGATGTTCTGAATACGCATTCCGCGCATCCCGACGCACGCGCCGACCGGGTCGACGCCTTCCTGAAGCGCCGCGACCGCGACCTTCGAGCGATACCCGGCTTCGCGGGCGATGCTCTTGATCTCGACCTGCCCGTTGTAAATTTCAGGGACTTCGTATTCCAGCAGGCGGCGGAGCATGTTGCGGTGGGAGCGGCTGACGACGATCTGCGGTCCGCGCGGGCTGCGCTTGACTTCCAGCAGGTACACCCGCACCTTCTCGTGCGGCTTGTAGCGCTCGCCGGGAATCTGCTGCGCGCGCGGCAGAATCGATTCTGCCTTGTTGTTCAGCGTCACCGTGACCATGCTTGGGTTGACGCTCTGCACCATGCCGGTCATCACTTCGCCCTCTTTCGCCGAAAACTCGTCGTAAAGGGCGTTGCGCTCCGCTTCGCGGATTTTCTGCAAAATAACCTGCTTGGCGGTCTGCGCGGCAATGCGACCAAATTTCTTGGTCGTGCCTTCGACCTGCACCATGACCATGTCGCCGAGGTTCGACTCGGGTTCGTAATAACGCGCCTTTTCTAACGTGACTTCGGTGCGATTATCCTGAACCTCGTCGACGACTTCTTTTTCGACCATAATGCGCGCCCGACCCGTTCCCGGATCAATGCTCGCTTCCACGCGCTGCGACGAGCCAACACCGGCATCGCGCTTGTACGCGGAGACCAGCGCGGTACTCAGCGCTTCCAGAACGATCTCGCGCGGCAGCGATCGCAGCTCCGCAATCTCGTTGAAGGCGACCTCAAACTCGCTTCTCATGTGACCTGATTTCAACTCCCGTTTGGAACTTTAAGGGGGACACTCGGTGGCGGATACTACGCGAACATCCTCGCGGCACAGAGCTTAACGGCGGCGTTCCGCGCTTGTGGCTTATGCCAAAAAAAGTGGGGGCTGCCCACTTCTCACTACGACCCTAGTGTAGCATAGTTTTCGGCGGCTGACAAGGGACGCTTCGGCTGACCAACGGGGATGTTAGGACTGCGCTATCAGTCAACAACAACCTGATAACTAGCGTAAAATCAAATGTAACACCACAAATTAGGCTCTCAAAGCATGACAAGCGAACAAGCATATGCAGCAATGTTCATTTTCTTGGATCATTTTTGGGAG
>CALMDI010000076.1 GCA_937864975.1 uncultured Chloroflexota bacterium
AAACTGCGGCAGGAAGGCGAAGAAAAACAGGGCGGTCTTGGGGTTGAAAATGGCGACGACAATCCCTTGCAGGAAGATATGCCGCAGCGTATCGCGCTTGACCTGTGCTTCCGTGACTTCAGTTTTTGAGCGCAGCTTGCGAATGCCCAGGTAGATGAGATATGCCGCGCCGAGATACTTAACGATGTCGAACGCCAGCGCCGACGACAGCAAAAGCGCGGACAGCCCGAACGCCGCCGCCATGACGTGAAAGAAGTTCCCGATCTCCAAGCCGACGACCGACACCAGCCCGGCTCTGCGCCCCTGATCGACGCTGCGGGTGATGATGTACAGCACGACCGGACCGGGCGTAAGGATCAGCGCGAGCACGGCGGGCAGAAACAGCGACAAGTTGGTGGTCGATAGGACGGTATCCATGAAAATCCCCACTGCGTTAGCTTTTCAATGCTACGTGATTTCGAGGGAACGTTGTATGACCACACTCGTCCACGCTCAAAATGTGGAACGCCGATCTGATCCCGCCTTTCCGTTTAGTCGACCCTCAAATAGCGCTCGAACAGGATTTCTGTGGCACGAACTTTTATGGGCAGTCTCGGAAAAGGATCATTTTAGTCACCCGCGGACTATAATAGAATGACACTCGCCTGATGAAGGCATAGCCTATGACGACGCTTGAGACGATTGAGCAACTCCTGAATGAACTGACAGCCGCCGAAAAAGCGCAGGTGTTGCAATGGATCGCGCGCGACCTGGGCGAGGCGTTCCCTGGCATTGAAAATCAGCCTGACGTCTCTGGCGGCGAGGCGGTCATTGTCCGCACGCGGATTCCGGTATGGCTGCTGGTTCAGGCGCGACGGCTAGGGACGAGCGAAGCGGAGTTGCTTCGCAGTTACCCAGCGCTTCGCGCGGAAGACCTTGCGAACGCCTGGGCATATGCGCGCATGCATCGGGAGGAAATAGAGCGGCAAATCGTGGAAAACGAAGTAGCGTGATTCTGTACGGTCGCTTAAAGTTTTAGCGTTTGCTCGTTCGCGTCAACCGCCCGAATCGGTAAACCACTCTGGCGGCTGGTGGAAAAGCTGCACGTTGCCGCAGGCGCGGCAGCGGCGCGCGTCCGGTCGCCCCATGCCGAGCAGCGCGCTCTGCGTGAAGCCGCCATCCGCCAGCTTGCCCCACTCGTAATCAATGCTTCCGCAAATGATGCAGGGCGCGTGCAGGGGAATATCCTCAGACGTGCGTTTTGGTTTTTCTTCCACGCCTCACCTCACGACTTTTCGGGCAGTACTTCGCGCGGCTTACTGCCTTCCGTCGGCGGACCGACGACCCCGCGCTCTTCCATCAGGTCGATCAGCCGCGCCGCGCGCGTGTAGCCAATCCGCAGTCGCCGCTGCAACAGGGACACGGACGCCTTTTGCAGCCGCCGCACCATCTCGACGGCTTCCTCGTACAGCGCGTCCTCGTCCCCGCCATCATCCTCGTCCATGTCGTTGGCGCTGTCGCCCAATTCGCGATCCCAGAACGCGACCTGCTGATCGGATGGTTGCGACGTAGAGCGTCCGACATTGCCCCAGCTTGCCGAGGCGGGCTGGCTGTCGTCCGCCATAAATGCCTGCATTGCCGCGCGCGGTGCGGTCTCGTCGGGACCCTGCGCCTTCCAGTAACCCGTAATATTGTTGATCTCGTTATCCGACACAAAGACGCCCTGCAAGCGCACCGGCGCGGGCGAATCGCCGCTCATGTAGAGCATATCGCCGCGACCGAGCAGCTTTTCCGCGCCCGGCTGGTCGAGGATGACGCGGCTGTCGATGCCGCTGGCGACCGCGAACGCGATACGCGCCGGGAAGTTCGCCTTGATTAAGCCGGTGACTACGTCCACCGAGGGGCGCTGCGTGGCAATGACGAGGTGAATGCCCGTGGCGCGGGCGAGTGCGGCGATACGAGTAATCACGCGCTCCGTCTCGTCCGGCGCGAGCATCATCAGGTCAGCCAGCTCGTCGATTATGACGACCAGATAAGGCATTTGCGCCTCGCCGGTCGGCAGATGCTTGTTGAAATCCTCGATGTTGCGCGCGCCCGCGTTGGCGAACTTCTTGTAGCGCTCGTCCATCTCGCGCGTGACCCACTTGAGCACGCTGACGATCCGCTCCAGCTCCACCACGACGGGCGCGACCAGATGCGGAATGCCGTTGTACTGCGTCAGTTCGACGCGCTTCGGGTCAAC
>CALMDI010000077.1 GCA_937864975.1 uncultured Chloroflexota bacterium
GGTCGCCCAGCGTGCGCCGCCCGCCATATTTGAACATGCGCTGCTGAAAGTCGATGATGACCATGCCCACCTGCGACGGCGAGTAGGAGTGCGCGAGCGACAGAATCCACGACCGTATCGTCGTCGTCTTGCCGGACAGCGGCGGACCGACGATGGCGAAGTGCGGACCTTTCTGCTGAAGGTCGAGCGCCGCCGGACGCAGATCGAGGTCTTCCAGACCGAGGATGGTCTGGATGCGCGGCGCGCCTTCGCCCATCGGCGGCAGAAGGCCCTTGAGCGGAATGTTCGGTCTCAGAATGTCGATTCCTTGCGGTCGCGGACCTTTCCACTCGCGATTCATCGCCTGAGCGATCATCGCCAGCTTCTTCGCGTCGTCCATACCTTCGGCTTCGTCTTCGGGCGACAGGCTCACGGGCATCGCCGTCTGGAATTCGAGCGGGGATCGCTCGACGGAAACGAATCCGCGTCCGGCAATGTCATCCATGCCGGGCACGCCGCGCCCGACGATGTTGGCATAATCGGCGGCGTCCGCCAGCTTGAGCGTCAAACGCTCGGTAAACAGGCTGTACAGCTTGCCGGGCATCGAACCGGGCTGATCGGCGGTGATGGCGAAGTGGATACCGTAGGCGCGACCGTCACGCGCCAGACCGATCAGCGTGTCCATCTGTCCTTCGTAGTTCTCTTTGAACTCGGCGAAGTTGTCGATGACGACCAGCACGGCAGGGATGACCTTGTCGGGATTGCCGAGGTTATACGTCACCAGATTATCGGCGCGGGCGGCGCTCAGCGTCGCCTTGCGCTCTTCGAGCAGGCTGTTCAGGCGGCGCAGCAAACGCTGAACGCGCTCTTCTTCGGACGGCATGATCGACGCGCCGAGGTGCGGCAGACCTTCCAGCACGTCCAGACCGCGCCCGCCGAAATCCAGCGCGTAGATGTGCAGTTCTTCCGGCGAGTGCGTGACGGCGAGGCTCGTAATGAGCGTCCGCAGGAAGGTGGTCTTGCCGTAACCGGACGAAGCGAACAGGACGACGTGCCCGCGCGTGAAATCGAGCGTGAGCTTCAACTGCCCGGCGCGAATCGGGTTGTCGATCAAGCCGATGGGCGCGCGCATCGTCTGTTCCCAGTCGATTCCCTGCCATGTCCCCGTACCGTCCGCCCAGTCGATCACGGCTGGATTGAGCGGCAGGTGCGGATTTTGCTCGACTTCACCGGGGATAAACTCGGCGTCCAGCGGCAGGCGGCGCGGCAGCGGATTGGGCCACGGCTTGCGCTGCGGTTTGATCTCTTCATGTTCTTCCGCGTTGCGATGCGCGACTTCCACGATCACATCTGAAAGGGCGGGCGCTTCCTGCATGGGACCCGACGGGCGTGACTGCTCGCGCACCTGACGGCTAAGCCAGATCACGGGCGGCGAGGAATCGACCTGCGGACCGGTATACGGACCGCCCGCGCGCGCCACCTGCATCAATTCGACGTTCTCGTTGCCGACCTGCAAATAGGCGCGCCCCGGAATATTCGGCGGCAGAAAAGCGGCATCCGAGCGGCGCAACAGCTCGCGGCTGTCCTCGGGCGTCTCGACGCGCAGGCAGATGCGGAACTTCATGTTAGCGCGCATCTGGTCGGTGACCGCGCCCGCAGGGCGCTGCGTCGCCAGAATCAGGCTGACGCCGAGCGCGCGACCGAGGCGCGTGATGCTGTCCAACTGCGCCTTGAAATCCGGGTTTTCCTTCACCATTTCCGCGAACTCGTCCACGATGACGAACAGAAATGGGAACGGCTCGCGCGTTTCGTGCAAGCCGCGCGCCCGGTAGTGGACGATGTGCTTGGAGTTGGTGTCCGCGATCAGCTTGGAGCGCCGGTTCAACTCGGCGCGAAGGGCGACGAAAGTGCGGACGCCCGCGTTGCCCTGAAGATTCGTCACGATGTCGACACAGTGGGGCAGGGTATAGAACGGGTCGAACGCCGCGCCGCCTTTGTAGTCCACGAGCACAAAGTTAATCACGCTCGGATCGTAATTGATGGCAAGCCCGGTAATCAGCGTCAGCAGCAGTTCCGACTTGCCGGAGCCGGTCGTGCCCGCGATCATGCCGTGAACGCCGTCGCCATCGGCGGAGAAGAGCAGCTCGCGCACTTTGTTGCCCGGCATCAAACCGATGGCGACGTGCAGCCATTCGGAATTTTCCGGTTTTCGACTGCGCTCCCAGTTCTGCAAAATCGGAATCTCGTCGACCGAGTTCGCGCTGAGCATTTCGAGCTGCGTAACCGCCATCGCGAGGTCGGCGCCAAAGGTCGTGCGAACCGTCATCGGCGCAAGCTGGCGCGCAAATTGCTGCTCGGCGCGCATCGAGTCGAGCAGGTCGGCGTTGCCGACATAGCGGGTCGTGTTCACACCGACTTCGGCGTACCGAAACGCGGTGTGGCTGCCCATGTCCTCGACTTCGACAATCGCCCTGCACTCGCTGGGAATTAGGCTTGGATCGGGAACGAGGAAGATAATCGCCGCGCCGAGCCGCGGACCGCTCTGTAGCAGCAGCGAGACGGCGGCTTCCGCCTCGACTTCCTGAAGCGGCGACTCTGAATCGTCGTGCGTGAGCGCGTCGACCACGACCAGCAGGAAAGGCAGCGTGACGTCGCCGCTGTCTTTGTCCGCGAGGCGAAGCTGGCGGCGCTCTAATTCGGTTTGCAGATCATCCCACAGGCGGCGCACCTTGCGCTGCTCGAAGCACAACAGGTCGCCCGCGCTGCTCTCGTTGCGCGAGGTGTTGCAGTGAGGCAGCCAGCGCGCCCAATCCCACTGCGGCTTGGCGCTCGGCGCGCCGACGACGTAGAGCCGCGCGTCGGTTGGCGCGTGAAAGCAGGTGTAATCGACCAGCGTCGCGCGGACAAAATCGCACACCTTATTCCGGTCTTTCCCGGCGATACCGAGGGCATGACGCGCCACGATACCCCCCTGGAACTGATCCTCTCCGGTGATGGTACGCAGCGGAATCGTGACGGGAATATCGGTCACAAACTTGGCGTCTTCGGCGAGTTTGGCTGCTTCGCGCGCCAGCGGGCTGCTGTTGTCGTCGCCACCGGCGGGCGGTCTGTAGATGACGCTGGACGGGCGTGTTCCAATGCCAAAACGCACCGCGCCGAAATCTTCGTCTGTCGTGCGCCGCTCCCACAAGCGCGAGCCAAGCCGGTTGTTCTCCTTGCCGCTGGCGATCATGAGCGCCGTTTCCGGGTCTGGGAAATTGTGGCGATAGAAATTGCGCTGCATGTCGTGGTAGATCATCATGTCTTTTCGCATGTCGGTCAGGTGCTGAAGGTAGGCAGTCTTCTGCTCCTGCTCGTCGCGCGCGTCCTTCAGGAAGCCCCAGAAGGCAAGCCCCGTCGAAGCAACCACCGACAAGCCCATCGGAATAATCATCACCAGGCTGCGTCCCTGCCCGCCCGCGGCGACGAAGACGTAGCCGACGATGGTAATCAGCGGCACCATCACGCGCAGCAGCACTTCGGCGCCTTTTGCCTGTTTAGTCGGCGGCTTGGGAATCTCGACCTCCGCGACCGGTAGCTCAGGCTGAATCCGGGGCGGGCGGTTCATAAATTCAGGCATACAAACGTCCCTTCAAATCCATTTAAAAAGCCGATGATCAGGCTGTCGAATGTGCTGTCAGGTGGGGTTACCCCGACACTGGACGACGACGTAACGGCGGCACAGGGTCGACATGAAGTGGTTGGCGACAGTCGTTTTTCCGATACACTATAGACATAATATAACGTTTATCCGCTGTTTACGGCAATAAACCGACGCGCCACGCCGGACAAGGGAACAGACATGAAGCGAGTTTGTACCATTTGCGAGCGAATTTCGGAAGATGGCAACCTGTGGTGTCAGGAGCGCGATTGTCCCGCGGGGCGCATGTCGGTGGTCTTTGGCTTTGGCGAATTTCTGGGCGATATTCAGATCGCGCGGCTGGTGCGCGTGATCGGTACGGCGACAATCTATGAAGCGCAGCGCGGCAAGGAGCGCGTGCTGCTGAAGGTGGCGCACGACGGCTGCCAGGAGCAGTTAAAACGCGAGGCGACGACCCTCTCGCAGCTTGGCGCGGAACACTCCATGCTGCCACAGCTTCTCCCGCCCTACTCCAACGTGGATACAAAAC
>CALMDI010000078.1 GCA_937864975.1 uncultured Chloroflexota bacterium
AGAAAAAAGCGAGAGCAGTCGGGCGAACCCATGTGTCTCAGGTGCTTCACTTCTCTCAGCGCTCAGAACTCGGCACTCCGCACTTTTTAGTAAACACGTACTTTCGGCACGAAGCGCTCGTCTTCGTCCGCCAGCGACATATCGACCTTCTTGTCGTGATTGACTTCCAGTTCAATCGACTCCTGGGGATACGGCTCGTCGGTCTTGCGATAGACCAGCGAATGCACCAGCCAGTTCGCGTCGTCGCGCTCCCGGAAGTCCTCACGGCTGTGCCCACCGCGGCTTTCCTTGCGCGCGAGCGCGCTGACCGCCGTGGCTTCCGCCATGTCGAGCAGACAGCCCAGTTCCCAGGCTTCAAACAAATCCGTATTGAACTTGAAGCCCCGGTCGTCGATCGACAGATCGGTGTTGTAGCGCTGCTTCAACTCGCGCACGCAGTCGAGCGCCGACTGCATCCCGCGTTCCTCGCGGAACACGCCGACGTCCGCCATCATCACGTCCTGCATTGTCTTGCGTAGTTCCGCCGGGCGCGTGCGTCCGTTGCTGTGGCGAATGCGCTCCAGTTCGGCTTCGATTTCCGCCGAGGGCTTATCCGGGAGCGGCGTATAGTCCGCCTGCTTAACATATTCGGCAATCGCCTTGCCACCGCGCCGCCCGAACACGACGAGATCGACGAGCGAGTTCGTGCCGAGCCGGTTCGCGCCGTGGCAGCTTACACAGGCGCACTCGCCCGCGGCGTACAAGCCGGGCAGCACTGTCCAGTTGGCATCGACGACGACCTCGGCGTTGACGTTGGTCGGGATGCCGCCCATCGCGTAATGCGCCGTCGGCTGAATCGGCATCGGCTCGGACACGGGATCGACGCCGAGGTACGTCCGGCAGAAGTCGAGGATGTCGGGCAGCTTCTTCTCGATGTACTCGCGGTCAATGCGGCGCGTCTCGCCCGCTTCCGCCAGATAACGATTGACCGTCTCCGGGCGCACATCCAGATAGACGTAATCTTTCCCCTTGATGCCATTGCCGTTGCGGATTTCCATGTAAATGGCGCGGCTGACCACGTCGCGGCTGGCAAGGTCTTTGATTTTCGGCGCGTACTTCTCCATGAAGCGCTCGCCGTGGCGATTCACCAGGATACCGCCTTCGCCGCGCACGCCCTCGGTGATGAGGATGCCCATGCGGTAGATGCCCGTCGGGTGAAACTGGTAGAACTCCATGTCCTGCATCGGAATGCCGCGCCGGTAGACCACCGCCGAGCCGTCACCGGTCAGACTGTGCGCGTTACTGGTGACCGACCACACGCGCCCCCAACCGCCGGTCGCGAACAGGATCGCCTTGCCGTGGAAAATGTGAATTTCGCCCGTGCCGAGCGCGATGGCGACAATCCCCGCGACCTTGCCATCGTTCACGATCAGGTCGACGCAGTGATACTCGTCGAAAAACTGGACGTGGTGCTTGATACACTGCTGGTAGAGCGTCTGCAAGATCATGTGACCCGTGCGGTCGGCGGCGTGACAGGCGCGGCGTACCGGTTTCTCGCCAAAATTGCTGGTATGTCCGCCAAAGCGCCGCTGGCTGATCTTGCCTTCGGGCGTGCGGTCGAACGGAAGCCCCATGTGCTCCAGTTCGATGACGGCGTCGACCGCCTCATACGCCAGCACCTTCGCCGCGTTCTGATCCGCCAGATAATCCCCGCCCTTCACCGTGTCATAGGCGTGCCAGAGCGGGTTATCCTCGTCGAGATTGCCAAGCGCCGCGCCGATGCCCCCCTGCGCCGTTCCGGTGTGGCTGCGCGTCGGGTAGAGCTTGCTCACGACGGCGACCTTCGCGCCGCCCTTCGAGGCATACAAGGCTGCCATGAGACCTGCACCGCCCGCGCCGACGATGATCGCCTCGTATTGATGGGTCTGCATTACCGCGCTCCTGACATCGTTAGCATAATCGAACTGCCCGTGACTCG
>CALMDI010000079.1 GCA_937864975.1 uncultured Chloroflexota bacterium
AGTACCTCCGCCATCACGGTGTCGATGCCGAGTTCAGCCGCGACCGCGCTGGCAACCGCCCGACTGTCGCCGGTCAGCATCGCGACCTCGATTCCCATTTCATGAAGTCGGTCAATCGCGCGGCGGCTCTCCGGTCGAACCACGTCGGCAATCGCGAAGGCGGCGACGGGTTGATCGCCGTCGATCAGGTGAACGACCGTTTGCCCCTTTTGCCCTGCGTCGTCGCCGAAGCGGGCAAGAGGATCGGGCAGGCGCGCGTTGAGCATTTCCAGCAGCCTCGGACCGCCGACGTACACCGGCTTACCGTTATGCAGCGCGCGAATGCCGCGCCCTTTGATGGCTTCAAAGTCGGTGACGGTGGCGGTCGCGCCTTGCCGCTCCTGAGCGGCTTGCCGAATCCCGGCGGCAATCGGATGCTCGGAGTCACCTTCCACCGCGGCGGCGAGCGCGAGCGCCTGCGCCTCCGTCCAGCCACCGACGGTCGCAACCGCGACCACGCCAAAGCGCCCCTGTGTGAGCGTGCCGGTCTTGTCAAAAATCACGGTGTCGATGTCGCGCGCCGTTTCCAGGGCAAGCCGATTGCGAACCAGAATGCCGTTGCGCGCGCCCAAGGACGTGCTGATCGCCACGACCAGCGGAATGGCAAGTCCCAGCGCGTGCGGGCACGCAATCACCAGCACCGTGACGACGCGCTCCAGCACGTCCAGCTCCAAGCCGGTCGCGAGGATCCAACCGACCGCCGTGAGCGCCGCGACCGCGAGCGCGATGTAAAAGAGCCAGCCCGCCGCCTTATCCGCGAGAATTTGGGCGTTCGATTTGCTCTGCTGCGCCTGCTCGACCAGGCGCATGATCCCCGCCAGCGCCGTGTTTTCACCGGTTGCGGTAACGCGGACGCGCAGGCTGCCATCGCCGTTGAGCGTTCCCGCGATCACCTTCTCGCCCGGCTCTTTGGTGACCGGCTGCGATTCGCCGGTAAGCATCGCTTCATTGACGCTGGAGCGCCCCTCAACCACCTCGCCATCCGCGGGGACGCTGGCGCCCGGGCGTACCAGCAGCACATCGTCCAGGCGTAACTGGGCGATGGCGATGGTCTCGGTCGTGTTGTCGGGCAGCAGTCGCTCCGCCGTATCCGGCATCAGCTTCGCCAGTTCCTTGAGCGCGCCCGACGCCTGGCGCACGCTCCGCATTTCCAGCCAGTGACCGAGCAGCATCACGTCGATCAGCGTTGCCATCTCCCAGAAAAAGCCGCTTTCCGGGGCAACAAACACCGCCAGCAGGCTGTAGAGAAAGGATGCCGTGATCGCCAGTGAAATCAGGATCATCATACCGGGCTTGCGGTTCTCAAGCTCCGGTACCGCCATCTGCAAGAAGGGCACGCCGCCATAGAGAAAGATAGCAATCGCGAACACCGGCGCGATCAGCGTGGAACCGGGAAACGCCGGCATGGCAAAGCCAAACCAGTCCTGGATCATCGGGCTAAACAGGAGTACCGGAATCGTGAGGATGAGGCATACCCAGAAACGGCGGCGAAACAACGCTTCGTGCCCGGAGTGATCGACATGCCCCGCGCGGGCGCCGTGATCCCCGTGTTCGACCGCGCGCCCGTGTTCGGCGCGTTCCACTGCCCGATCCTGCGTCGCTTCACCGTGATGCTGACCGGCAGGCATGGACATCGGCTGCGCGCCGGGATGGGCGTGACGTTCGTGGGGCGTTGGCGGCATCGGCGCGTGCGGCTCCTGATGCCCGCCGTGGTCGTGTCCCGCGGCTTCCGGCGTCTCCTCGTCGGTATCGTCTTTCGGTTCTGGATGCCCGTAGTAGTGGGGGTCGTCGTCGAATTTGTCGACGCACTCCTGCGAGCAGAAGTAGAGGGTCTGCCCGCCATGCTCGCGCGCTGCCACCGCGTCGTTCGGATCGATTTTCATGCCACACACCGGATCGCGCACCATCGTCATATCCCCCTTGCCCCAACGCGGCGGCAAAAACGTCACTCCCTGTAGGTTGATAGTCGCAGAAAACAGGGGGTCGGAGCAACCGCCATATGGCGTATGTCGCGGTTTACGTTGAGCCGTGGAAGCACGCCATTTGGCGCTATCTTGCCTGGCGTCTCGCCGCCTATACTTACGACAGGGGTAAACTGTGAAAGGCGTTGCGATGCTTCGCGTGCTGTTAGCAGACGATCATAACCTGGTGCGTCAGGGGACAAAACTCTTTCTGGAAGGGAAGGGGATCGACGTGGTGGGGGAAGCCACCAATGGGCGCGAAGCGGTCGAGCTGGCGCGCGCGCTTGCGCCCGACGTGGTGATTATGGATATTCATATGCCTGAGCTTACGGGCATCGAGGCAACGCGGCGAATTCGCCATGAACGCGATGACATTCACGTGCTCGTGCTCACGGCGTATGACGAGGCTTCGTATATTCATGCGCTGCTGGATGCCGGCGCGGACGGGTTCATCTTAAAAACCGCGCACTTAAACGAGCTGTATAAAGCGCTGCAAGATGTATCGGTCGGACGCCGCGCCTTCGGGCAGGACGCCATGGACAAAGCCAGGCAGTTTGCCGAGCAGTCTGATCTGGTGGAGCCGCTAACCGAACGCGAGCGGGAGGTGCTCCTGCAAGCGGCGCGCGGGCTTACCAACAAGGAAATCGGGCGCGCGCTGTATGTCTCGGATCGAACGGTGCAGGGGCATTTGCAAAACGTCTATCAAAAATTCGGTGTGACGACCCGGACCGAAGCCGTGACGAAGGCGCTTCAGCTTGGGTTGATAACGTTGGAGTAGGAAGCGCTATGATTCGCCTTTTAAGTATTCTCGTTCTGGCGGTCACCAACGTCTGGTTTTACGCACGGGTGATGCGCCCGCTTCAGCGCCTGTCGCGGCAAGCCAGGCAATTATCCGCCGGCGATCTTACGGCGCTTGAGCGCAGTTGCAGCGGCGTTGAGGCGCTCGACACGCTACGCAGCGCGATGAACGCGATGGTCGGGCACCTGCGGAGGGCGCAGGCGCAGGAGCGCACTTACATCGCGGCGCTCACCAACGGTCAGGAAGCCGAGCGCAGCCGCATTGCCCGTGAATTGCACGACGATACGGTGCAGTCCCTGATTGCGATAGCGCAGTCGCTCGAGATCATTCAAAGCCAGCTCGGCGAGGAGACGGCAGTTCAGCCGCTGCTCGCGGCGGCGCGCGACCAGGCGGTCGAGACCGCGCTTAACCTGCGTCGGCTGATCGCCAATCTGCGTCCACCGGTGCTGGCAGATTTGGGGCTGGTTCCGGCGCTGCGAATGCTTGCCGAAAGCACCGCCGACGCCGAGGTGTCGGTGCAGGTGCACGGTCCGGTTCGCCGCCTGAATGAAACGGTCGAGCTGGCGCTGTTTCGCGGCGCTCAGGAAGCGATTCAAAACGCCCGACGGCACGGGCAAGCGACCCAGATCGGCGTGCAGGTGACGTTCACGCCCGATGAGACGCGGCTTGTGGTGCGCGACAACGGCGCCGGCTTTGAGGTGCCTGCCGAGTTTGAAACGCTGCCGGCGCAGGGTCATTATGGACTCGTCGGGATGCGCGAGCGGATTGAGCATCTTGACGGTACGATGGAGGTCGTCAGCCGGATTGGGAGCGGCACCCGACTCGTGCTTTCGGTGCCGGCGCGTCAGCACGAGCAGCCGGACGGCGTGGTGCGCGATCCGGTGTGCAGCGCCGTGCTGGTGCCGGACGAGGCGTATGCGAGCATTGACTATCAGGGGCAACGTTACTACGTATGCTGCCCGGTCTGCGAGGGCGCGTTTCGCGCCGATCCCGAGCTTTATCTCACCAGAGTCGATCCAGAGCGCGCCGCGGGGGACTGAGTTCAGGCGTCGAGCGTCGTGTAAACGAGCCATTTGGCGGGTTCCGAGACACGAACAGCGCAGTAAGATTTTCTGCAAGGTTGCAGGATTTGGATCTTGCCTCGCTTGTACGTGATGTTGGCTCAGGTTCACTGGAGGTATGCATGACACGCTCTCTTGCCCTTATATTACTGGCGGTGGTCGCGCTTGGCGCGGTCTCGCAAGCCGTCGTTGCCGAGGCTCCCATCGAGGGACGCACCGGACGCGCGGAAGTCCGCTTTATGGAAGGCATGATCGATCACCATCAGATGGCGCTGGATATGGCACAGGAATGCCTGTCGAAAGCAAGTTCCGAGGCGGTGCTGGAGTTATGTCAGAACATCATCGACGCGCAAACAGCGGAAATTGAGACACTTCAGGGGTGGCTCCTCGCCTGGTACAACGTCGAGTACACACCTGTCTCGATGATGGAGGCGATGGAAGCGATGGACGAGATGCCAATGGGAGACGGTCCCGTGACCGACCCCGCCGGGATGATGGGCATGATGGCAGGTCTGCACCGGCTGGAAGGGGAGGCGTATGAAACGGCGTTTCTGGAAGCCATGGTTGACCACCACTGCGCCGCTATCGACATGGCGACTCGCATCCTCGAACGCGCCGAGCACGCAGACCTGATCGAGATGGCGAACACCATCATCGAGGATCAGACGGCGGAAATTGAGTATATCGAGACGCTCCTCGCCAGTTAATCTCGACGTGGTCATCGGTCGTTAGCACTGTCCCCCGATGCTGGCGCTGCGTGAACCATGTGCAGACGCCAGTCTCAGGGAAGGTGGTTGCAAAATCGATCTGCGGACCACCCGCCGACAGAGACGCTGCCACACCGCCAGCCACAGGGGCCACGGGGAGGCAGCGTCTTTTGCATGGGTATGGATGACGTCGAGACTCCCCGCGTCGTCTGCCGCGCGGGCAAACCCGCTAAATGGCTCGTGAAAGCGGCTGTGGAAGCGAGTATGCTAGAGTGAGGGGATCATACAGGAGATCAGCGTGAATCACGGTATAAAACTAGACCTCCCGATCACAGGGATGACATGCGCGGGCTGCGTGCGGACGGTGGAACGCGCGCTTGCCAGGCCGGAAGGGGTCTGGGCGGCGACGGTGAATCTGGCGACCGAGCGGGCAACCATTGCCTATAACCCGGAGATTGTGAAGCTGGATCAGGTTCTTGATCGCGTGTCTCAGGCGGGCTACGGGGTGGCGCAGGCGACCATGGAGCTGCCGATTACCGGCATGACCTGCGCGAGCTGCCTGCGTAACGTCGAGCGCGCCATCGGCAGGCAACCGGGCATTTTGTCGGTCAGTGTCAATCTTGCAACTGAGAAAGCGTCGGTGACTTATGTGCCCGGCGCGGTTCGTCGCGGCGATATTATTCGAGCGGTTGAAGCCGCCGGGTACGGCGTGCTCGATCTGACCGATCTGGAAGCGCCGGAAGACGCCGAGCGTGCCGCGCGTCAGGCGGAGATCGACCGTCAGAAGCGCCTGGTGTGGATCGGGGCGCTCTTTACCATCCCGCTGTTTGTCCTGAGCATGGCGCGCGATCTGGTGATGACGAGCCTAGCCGGCGAAACGGCGGTGATGACTCACGCCGGCATGGACGGCGCAGCCGCACAGGGACCCTGGAACTGGCTGCTGTGGGCAGGCATGCCCGTCGTTTTTTTTGCGCTCGCGACCCCCGTACAGGCGATTGTCGGGCGGCAGTACATGGTAGGGGCGTGGAAAGCGCTCAAGAATCGCACGGCGAATATGGACACGCTGATCGCGATGGGGTCGCTTGCCGCGTATTTGTACAGCGTTGCGGTTCTCGTCGGCACGGCTCTGAATATCGAGGCGCTGCAGGGACACGTCTACTTTGAAACCGCCGCGGTGATTCTGACGTTGATTACGCTGGGGAAACTGCTGGAGGCGCGCGCCAAAGGGCGCACGAGTGAAGCCATCAAGAAGCTGATGGGGCTGACGCCCCGCACCGCGACGGTGCTGAAGGACGAGCAGGAAATCGAGGTTGCGGTGGACGAACTGGTCGTGGGCGACGTCATCATTGTACGTCCTGGCGAACGGCTGCCCGCGGATGGCGTCGTGATCGAAGGACACTCTGCCGTCGACGAGTCGATGCTGACCGGGGAGAGCTTACCGGTCAACAAACGAGCGGGCGATGAAGTGATCGGCGCGACGATCAATAAACAGGGACGATTGGTGGTGGAAGCCCGGCGCGTGGGGGCGCAAACTGCGCTGGCTCAGATCATTCGTCTGGTCGAGCAGGCGCAAGGCTCGAAAGCGCCCATTCAGCGCGTCGCCGACCAGGTGTCGAGCGTGTTTGTGCCGGTCGTGATTGCCCTCGCAGCGCTCACGCTCCTCGGTTGGATCGCGCTCGGTCAGGTCGGGTTCACGGCGGCGCTCAT
>CALMDI010000080.1 GCA_937864975.1 uncultured Chloroflexota bacterium
CTTTACACGTCCATACGCCACGTGTGGCGGAAGGCGCATCCGTGATAAACCACCGCGCCGTACTTGTAGGTTCCCGGCTCGATCTTCACCTGCATCGGTTCGGCAAGCGCGCCGTCGAGCGTGACGTCGGCGGCGACTGTCGCCACGTAAGCGTCGATCAGATCGATCAGGGCGGGCAGGTGCGACTGCGCTCCGCGCCCTGCTGCGACCGGGGCGACCAGCAGCAAATGCGTGACGGTATACGTGACCGAGCGCGCGCCGTCACCGAACGCCAGCGCGTGAAAGCCTTCGGCGCGGTCTTTGAACAGGCGGCTTTCCTGCGGCTCGCCGGGCAAAACGAGCAGCGCCGGAAGCTGTGCCCGGTTCACGCTGTCCGGCACAGTGTCGAGACCATAATTGTGCGCCGCGCCAGCGACGACGAGCGCCGCGAGACGGTCGAGCGCGATATGGAATGGGGTTGGCATAGTAAGCCTTTCGATTCAGAGAAGCAGGATACGTACTTGACAAACTCCTCAAAGACTAATAGCATTAGCTTTAAAGACTAACGACATTAGAAATGGAGACAAGATCATGAGAGCGGTGACAATGCAGCCCGCGGCGCGAACGATGAGCCTGCCCGCATTTCTGCTGCGGTTGGAAGGGCTGACCGTTTTTGTTGCGGCGGTGGCGCTGTACGCGAGCCAGCAGGGCAATGCGTGGCTGTTCGCGCTGCTCCTGCTCGCGCCGGACGTATCCGCGCTGGGTTACGCTGCCAGCCCGCGCGTCGGCGCGACGACCTACAACATGGTGCATACGATCATCTTCCCGGCGGTGCTGATGGCGCTGTCGCTGGCAGCGGGCGTGCCGGCGCTGGGGCAGGTCGCGCTGATCGTCTTCGCGCACATTGGCATGGATCGAATGATGGGCTACGGCTTAAAATACCCGACGGCATTTAAAGACACGCATCTTGGCAGGGTCTAGCCGATGAGTCCCTATCCGGCACAGGTCAGCCGCGAGGCGATTGTCGAGCGCGCGCGGGAGATCATTGAAAACGAAGGCTTGGAGCGGCTGACGCTTCAGCATCTGGCGGCGGCGCTCGGCATTCAGGCGCCATCGCCGTACCATCACGTCGCCAACAAGCGCGAGCTGCTGCGCGCCGTCAACGAGCGCTCGGCGCAGGCGCTGGTCGACGCGGTACTCGCGGCGGCGGAGGCGACCGACGAACCGGTGGCGCGTCTCCTTCGGATGGCAAAAGCCTATCGCGCCTTCGCCCACGAACACCCCATCACCTATGAGTTGACCTTTTCCAACGTCGAGCCGAACGCGCGCCCCGACCCCGCCCAACTGGAAGCGATGGCTTTGCCGGCGCAGGCGCTGGTTGCCGACCTCACCGGAGAGGCGGCGTCGCTCTCGGCGCTGCGCGGCTTGCTGGCGCTCATGCACGGCTTCGTGTTGCTGGAGCTGAACCAGCAGCTTCGGCGGGGAGGCGACCTGGGCGCGGTGTTCGAGGACGTGGTTCAGGCGTATCTGCGCGGCTGGCGCGGAATGCCGCCCGAATGGTAACAGTGCGCTTTGACACTCCCAATGACTCTAAATGCTCGGCTCCGTGGCGTTGCTCTGGCTCGGCGTTTGCGCGGCATGGTATGATCCTGCCAGTGTCCTGAACGTGCTGATGCTGTACGCTGCCGGAGCCGATGCATGAGCCTTCGCCTCTCCATTCTGCTGCTTTTTTTGCTCTTGAACGCCGGTCTGGTGGTTGCCCAGGAGGATGAAAGCTGCGCTGCCGACGACCTGAATGCGCGCATCAATACCCTGATTAGCACCTATCAGGAGCAGCAAGCGAACCAGATTGACGACAATGCCGCCTACGAGTCCGCGAGCGCGCTCACCGTCGCGATCAATGGGCTGCTGGACGCCTGCGCGCCCGTGGCGACGGTCGAGGACGCGGGCAGGACCGACCTGGGCAGCGGCACGCTTGACGATCCGTTTGCGTTTGGCAGCCAGGTGGATACGGGTAAAGGTTTCACTCTGCGGATTACCGGCGTCACGCGCCCCGCGGACACGATCATTCAGAATATCAACCCCTTCAACGATGCCCCCCTGCCCGACGAGAATTACATCATTCTCCGGCTGGAAGTTTTGTGCCACGCCGACCGGATTCGCTGTGACACCAGCTACCTGCACTATGAAATGGTAGGCGACCGCGGCTTGATCTACACCTTTCCTTATCTGGTCTATCCCAACCGGCTGAACCTGCGCGTGCTTGGCGGACAGCGCGCGGAGGGCGATCTCGTGTTTCGCATCAAACGGAACGATTCGAACCTTCGGCTCATTTTTCGCCCCGACCTCTTCCGCGACACAATGATCGTGCTGGCGGGGGAGCTGTCGCTGGAGAACCGAATCCTTGCGACTGCCAACGCCGATCTCAACGTCCGCCGGGGACCGGGCACCGATTATCCGGTGGACGCCGGCTTGAGCGAAGGGGAGCAGGTGTTCGTCGTGGGTCGAACGGCGGACAGCCTGTGGCTGCAAACCGGTGATGGCTGGATCAGCCGCGACATCCTGACTCTCGACGGCGACCCGGAAACGCTGCCGGTCACGTTCCAGCAATAGCCCATCGCCATCGCCGCCCGCACGAAACGAAGCGCGTTCCGTGCCTAAACGCGCACCCGCCGCAGCCCGTCGAGTGACGACCGCAGCCGGTCGGGCGCGGAGGAGCCGAGCGAGGCGGCGACGTCGTCGAAGAGCGGGGGCGCCTGCTCGACCGCCG
>CALMDI010000081.1 GCA_937864975.1 uncultured Chloroflexota bacterium
AGCAGGCGCTTGTGCAGCAGCGCCGCGACGCCTACGTTCAGACGGCGACCGCCATCGCCCCGACCCTTAATCCACCGGAAGAGTCAGCATCGACCGGGAAATTAGAGCAGCGTTTTTCGCTCTCGGTGCGCTCCGAGCAGGCGTTTATGACCAACACGCCGCTCCCGACCTCCGCGATGGTCGATATCGCGCTGCCCGCCGTGAACACCCCGGTTTCCAACGAGAACGCCGCGCCAGAGGCGACTGCCACGCCGCCCGCGACCGAAGCGCCCGCCGTCACGACCACGCCTCGCCCGCTGCCCACGCTGCTCATGCCCGGCAACGTCGATCCGCAGATCGCGCCGCCTACCGCCGTGCCGACTCAGGTGCCAGCCCTCAACCGCAACGGGCAGGACATTCTCAATATTCTGCTGCTGGGGAACGACGGCGAGATCACCGACGACGGCTACATTCGCACCGACACGATGATTATTCTGTCGGTCAACCGCACCGCCGGAACCGTGGCGATGCTCAGCCTCCCGCGCGACCTCTACGTCTACATGCCGGGCTGGACGATGCAGCGCCTCAACGTCGCCTACGTCCACGGCGAGGCGGCGGGCTGGACGGACGGCGGCTTTGGGCTGCTGCGCGAGACGATTTTCTACAACCTCGGCATCAACGTCCATTATTACGCGATGGTCGATCTCACGGGCTTTAAAGAAATTGTCGATACCGTCGGCGGAATCGACGTTGCCGTGGACTGCGCCTTGCAGGACTATCCACTCAGCGGCGCGGAAGTGCCGGAAGGCGCGGTCGTCGTGGACGAGGATGGTTTGCTCACACTCCCCGTCGGTTACCATCACCTCAACGGCGGTCAGGCGCTGTGGTATGCCCGCTCTCGCGGCAACAGCTCCGACTTCGACCGCGGACGCCGCCAGCAGCAGGTGCTTCGCGCTGTCTGGCGCAAGGCACGCGACACGGGCGATCTTGCGAACCTGCCGCAGTTGTGGGGGCAGGGGATGGAACTGGTCGAAACCAATCTCCCGTTCGAGGAAATGGTCAATTTGCTACCTATCGCGCTCAACCTGGACACGAACCGCATGGAGCAGTTCACGATGCGCCGCCTCTACGATACGACGCCGTGGCAGACGCCCGAAGGCGATTTCGTGCAGCTTCCCATTTACGAGCACATTCTTGAATTGCTGACGGATATGTACTCGCCGCCCACCGAAAGCCAGATTAACCGCGAAGGCGCGAGCATTGCCATCTACAACGGCACGACCAACCCCGACCTGGATCGCGTCGCCTCGGAGCGGCTCGGCTGGAGCGGCTTTGCGGCGCAGCCATCCGGCGCGGCGCCGACGACCGACTACGCCGACACCGTTCTCATCGACTACACCGGCTCCACCAAGGGCAGCAGCCTCGAACGTATCATGACCATTCTCAACGTCAGCCCGCAAAACCTGCGTATCGAGCCGAACCCGAATCGTACCGTCGATTTTGAAGTCATCCTCGGCAGCAACTATAACTCCTGCACCTTCAACGTCCTGCCCATCGAGGAGTAGCGAGTAGCGGTCAGCCGTCAGCAATCAGCTTTCAGCGAAAGAAAAACAAAAACTTAACGCAGAGCAACAGAGGGACAGAGACACAGAGAATTTTTCCTCTGCGTCTTTGCGTCCCTTGCGCCTTTGCGTTAATCGGTTGCATTGCTTTTAGCTGAAAGCTGATCGCTGACGGCTGACCGCTACTCGCTACCAACGGTGATGCACCTGCGCGAAGACTCGTTCCGTATACAGGCGGCGCACCGTTTCCATCTGTTCAGTCGTAAGCGGCGGTAGGTCGGCAGCGCGGGCGTTTTCCTCCGCCTGCTGCGGCGTCTTCGCGCCCGGAATCGTGCAGGTGACCGCGTCGAACATCAGAATCCATCGCAGCGCCAGTTGAGCGAGCGTCGCCCGCGACGGCACCAGCGCTTTCAATTCCTCGACCACAGCCAACCCCGTGTCATAGTCCACTCCCGAAAACGTCTCGCCGCGGTCAAACGCTTCGCCGTGTCGGTTGAACTGGCGGTGGTCGTCACTCGCGAACGCGGTGTCGCGGCGCATCTTGCCCGTCAGCAGCCCGCTTGCCAGCGGCACGCGCGCGAGAATACCCACCTGACGCCGCTTCGCTTCAGGAAAGAACAGGTCGGCGGGACGCAGGCGCAGCATGTTGAAGATAATCTGAACGCTCTGAACGTTCGGAAACTCGATTGCCTTGAGCGCTTCTTCCACCTTTTCCACGCTCACACCGTAATAACGCAGCTTGCCGTCGGCAACCAGATCGTCGAGGATGCCGAACACTTCCGGCAGATAATAAACCTCCGTCGGTGGGCAGTGAAGCTGCAACAGGTCGAGCGCATCCGTCTCAAGATTTTGCAGGCTCCGCTCCACATAGGCTGTGAGGTTCGCCTTGTTGTAGCCTGCCGCCGTTTGCGTGGGCAGGCGTCGCCCCGCCTTCGTCGCCACGTAAATGGTTTCGGAGCGCTCCTTACGCAGCCGCGCCACAAGCCGCTCGCTGTGCCCGTCGCCATACACGTCCGCCGTGTCGATAAAGTTCACGCCCAGATCAATCGCCCGGTGCATCGCCGCCATCGAATCCGCATCGTCCACCGGTCCCCACGACGCGCCAATCGCCCACGCGCCGAAACTGACCTCCGATACATTCCAGCCTGTGCGTCCCAATGCCCGATATTTCATCGTTTTGCCCCTCAATTCCTGCCACGCTGAAACAAATTATACTCAGCCCCGCCGGTTATGAGGCGCAAAAACAGCGCCATCGAAGCCCGACAGTGCTGCTTACCATTGATTTCGACATTGTGCTTACCGGTGCCCGCTTCGTTCCCCTCCCTGAAATCTGCGAAGCGTCCTTCA
>CALMDI010000082.1 GCA_937864975.1 uncultured Chloroflexota bacterium
CTCATCGCAATGTCGATCCACGGTCCGACCGCAGATCCGTTATCCCATTCGCGGATACGATTGATCCCGGCGTGGGTTCGTCGTGCTTGCAGCGCCAGCAGCGTGTCTAACTGGGCGCGGAGCGTGCCGCTGTTGACAGCCGGGCGAGGGGCAAGGTCGGGAAGCAGGCTGTCGTCGAGAACCCACGCTTGCCATGCGCCCATGTCCGGCGAGGTCCAGTCACGAGGATACGTGCTCTCCGGTAATCCTCGTCCAAACTCGACGCGCAGCGGCGCCGTTTCGCTCATCGGAGCCGATGTTTCCAGCCCGAACGTACACCTCAACAAGCCGTCTCCGAGCGGCAAACGGTAGTGATGGGCTGCGGTTTCCAACATGTAGCCGCGAACCCATGCGAATTCGGCTCGTAACTGGGCTGGGGTCATGCGCGCCGGGGAAACTTCGTTGCGCTGACTGATGATTGCCAGCGGCTTCGACTGCATACCCCAGGGGTCGGGGGGATAGGGCAAACTTGCCCAGGCGTTGGCAAGATCGAACTGGAGCGCAACACCGGAGTCGGTGCGCGTCGAAGCAAGTGGGGTCAGCACAACGCTGCCCTGTTCGAGAGTTTCGGCATTTTCGCACGCCAGCGATACGGCGAAGGGTGCATCAGACGCGGCACCGGAAATTTCGAGCGTCAGCAGGTTGTCATCAAAGACGGTGGCGTTCACCGTGTCGGCGCCAACAGGCACGCCGGGGACCGACCACTGCAATGTAACGTCCTGCGCCGCCAGCGGGAAGCCGCTGGTGCTGCAGACGAGCGCAACTGCTGCGATGAAAAGGCGCCATTGCTTCATTAGATGTCTCTCAAAAACTATTTTACCAATCGGCGACGGAGCCGTCCGGGTGGAAATAGCGGGCTTCGTCTTCGGGCAGATACGGATGTTTCGCGGCTTCCACCTCGTCAATTTCGATACCGATGCCGGGTCGCGTAGGTGGATACACGTAGCCATTGCGAATGTCCAGTGGGTCGTCGACGACGTCATTTCGCCACGGCACGTCACTACGCATCACCTCCTGAATGAGGAAATTGGGCGTGCTGAAACCGACCTGAATGTTCACCATCGTCGCCAATGGTCCGAGTGGATTGTGCGGCGCCATCGAAATGTAGTAGGTTTCCGCCATCGCCGCGATCTTCTTGATTTCGGACACGCCGCCGCAGTGGCATACGTCGGGCTGAATCACGGCGCAGGCTCGTTTTTCCAGGATCTCGCGGAACTGCCAGCGTGTGACCAGGCGCTCGCCCGTAGCGACAGGTATCGTAATGGCACGGGCAACTTCGACCATCGCGTCGACGTTTTCCGGCTGGCATGGCTCCTCGAAGAACCACGGGCGCAGGGGTGCCAGCGCCTGTGCATACTGAATCGCCATGGCGGGTGTCGTGCGCCCGTGCAGGTCGACCATGATATCCACGTCGTCGCCCACGGTGTCACGAACGACGCCCATCAACTCGACGGCGTGGTGGAGTGCCTTCGCGCCGTCCAGTGGCTCCGTACGCGGCACAGCGAGAATTTTCAAGGCAGTGAAGCCGTCATTCACACTTTGCTGGGCTTTCTCGGCGAAGCTTTCGCGCGAGGCGGCGTTATAAACAGCTTCGCTCGTGCCGCCGCCGAGGTGGTCGTACATGCGGATGGTGTCACGGACGTGCCCGCCGATCAGCTCATACAGCGGCACGCCGTAGTCCTTGGCTTTGATATCATGCAGTGCCTGATCGATTCCGCTGATAGCGGACATGGTAACGACGCCGCCTTTGAAGAACTGCTGGCGGTACATGATCTGCCAGAGATGCTCGATGCGCCGTGGGTCTTCGCCGACGAGCAGTTCCGCAATATCCTGCACCGCGCCGACAACGGCGCGTGTTTTCCATTCGAGCGAGGCTTCGCCCCAGCCGATCAAGCCGGGCTGGTCGGTCTCGACTTTGACGAACACCCAGTTACGCATTTTGGCGTTGACGACAATGGTGGAGATACCGGTAATTTTCATATCGCCATTTCAGTGCGAGCGTTCTCGCGTGCGCCAGACCTGAATGAGCGTGGCGACGACCAGCAGAAGACCGCGAGCCACTTCCTGCCAGAAGGTCGGCACGCCCAGCAGGATCATGCCGTTGTTGAGCGTACCGATCAGGATCACGGCAAGCAGCGTGGCGAAGACCGTTCCCTTGCCGCCGCTCAGCGCGGTGCCGCCCAGTACCGCCGCCGTGATCGACGCGAAGGTCAGACTTTCCGAGCCTGATTCGGGCTGACCCGAATTCGTACGTGCGGTGAGCACAATCGCCGTTGCGCCCGCGATGGTGCCGCTCAATGAATAGATGAACAGCTTATAGCGGTTCAGGTTGATACCGGAGAGGCGGGCTGCCTGTGGATTGCCGCCCATCGCGTAAATGTTGCGACCAATGTCGGTAAAACGGAGCAGGATATAAACCATCAGGCTGACGAACAGCAGAATAATTAATGGCAGTGGAATGCCAATGATTTGCAGCGAGCCAATGCTGTTGAACTCGCGGTTGATGACGCCCACCGCGCTGCCGTTGGTGACCACATAGGCGAGACCTTTATAGACCGACAGCGTTCCCAGTGTGGCAATGACGGGATTCAGGCGTCCCCAGGTGATGAGCGCGCCGTTGATGAAACCAAGAATTGTGCCACAGGCGAGTCCCACCAGCACGGCAAACAGGGCGACGACCAGGGGCGAGGCGTCTGACGATCCCAGGAGCGGGAGTTGTGCAAAGTCGCGCATGGCGATGGCGGCGATGACCGCCGACAAACCGACGGTGGAGCCAATGGACACATCCAGTCCGCCGGACAGCATGACGAGCGTTTGCGCCACGGCGGTGAGACCGATGAGCGAGATAG
>CALMDI010000083.1 GCA_937864975.1 uncultured Chloroflexota bacterium
GGACTTCCCGTTTTTGCCGGTAGCTCGGCGTTTTGAACGCCGGGCGGCGCGGGGCGGATTCAAAATCATCTCCCTGAGGTTACTACTGTGCCTTAGCGATATAAATATGTGGTATCAATAATGTTGCTGCCCAGCTAGCGTTCCTTCACGGTGGAGGGAAATTCCAGTGAGCGACGTCTCAACCACGTCCACTCTCATTCTCGTCGCGGATGACGACCCCGCGAGCCGGGAGCTTGCGCGCGCGTTTCTGGAAAACTCTGGTTATCGCGTCGTGCTGGCGAACGACGGCGCTCAGGCGCTCAAGCTGGCGCGCGAGCACCTGCCAGCACTGGCGCTGCTTGACATTCGGATGCGCGGTCTGGACGGCTTTGAAGTCTGCGAGCAGCTTCGCTCAGAGCCTGCGACGAGCGCGATGAAACTCGCGCTGCTTTCCGCGCAGGATCGACCGTCCGATCTGCTGCTTGCGCGCCAGCGCGGCGCGGATACGCTGATCTCAAAGATGCTCGGCTGGAGCGGCATCTTAAAGCGCGTTCAGGAACTGCTCCAGGCATAAACGAGTTCAGGAGCAGGGTTGTACGTCCCCCCGTGATTCCGCGCGTTATGCCATTCGTATCGATTCCGCAGGAGCGAAAACCTGACGCTTTCCCACCGTTTCGACGGTCGCGACTGGCGGCGCATCCCGTTCGCTGGTAAAAACGCGGCGAAGCGAGTCGATTGGAGCACGGAAAGGATGCATCGCAGCACGCGACCATCGCGCCCCACCCGAAGCGGGCGCAGTGGTCCGCCAGCGTGGTTCGTTTTTGTCGTCGGCGTCGCGCTGGTCTTTGGCTTATTCTATCTGTGGCAGGGGCTTCAAACCTTCTTTCGCACCGGCGGTCTCGGCGTGGTCGAAGCGACCCAGCGGGCGCAGGTCGTCAGCACCGCCACGTCCGAGCGTTCCACCCGCGTCCAGTTGAGCGGCATCAACGACGTCACGCCTCGACCAACCAACACCCCGGTTCCCGAATGTCAGGACTTCGTCGTCAGCGTTCCCAACGCCATCGTGCGCGACGCGCCTGCCAGCGGCGGCGCGATTGTGACGTCCCTGAATGAAGGCGAATCCGTCTGCGTGCTTGGTCTTGAACCGGAAACCGAGTGGTACGTCATCGACCAGACACCCGGTACGCGCCGCCTCGACCTCGCGTACATGCATGAAACCGTCATTCGCGCCGTGAATCCCACCGTGACGCCGAGCCGCACGCCGTCGCCGCTTCCAACCGTGACCGAAGCGCCGACCGATACCCCGACCATCAGCCCGACGCCGCGCCCCACGCAGCCGCCCCGAACGCCCGACCCACAAATCACGGATACCCCGGAACCGACCCTGACGCCCAGCGCGACCCCGCTCCGCCAGAGCGTTTAAACTCGCTACAATCAGCGGCAGTCGGTTCACTCTGTGATGCTGTCATGACTGTATCTGCATTTCGGCTGATGATCCTTTTCGCGGTTGCGACTTCGCTGTCGGTCACGCTGTTGATTGCTCTGCGCCCCGCCGATCCGCGCGCGGCGCTGGGCTTCACGCGGGTGACGAACGAGAGCGCCCTCTGGCTGCTGGATCTGGACACCTCGAAAGCGCATCGGCTGCTTCAGGAGCCTCACGGGATTGCTCCATTGTGGTCACCCGATGGGCGCTGGCTGGCGTATCGCCACTCTGCGAGTCCCGATTCAGCCCCTGTGGTCAACCTGGTTGACCTGTTCACCGGGACGAGCCGTGTGCTGCCCGCGAACGGCGAACTGGATTTATTCCCGGTAAGCTGGTCGCCTGACAGTCGATGGCTGATTCTGAATAGCGCGAGCCGAGATGCGTTGTACGCCGTGACGCCCGTGAGTGCGCGCGATTCCCCGCCGCACGCGCTGGGCGGCGGCAGCATCGACATGCTTTGGTCGCCGGACAGCAGCCGCCTCTACTTTCGCAATCGTCAGGGGACAGTGGTTTCCCTGTCGGTTAGGTGTCTGGAACAGCGCCTGCGTTGTGTGCCTACTCCCAGCAGCACGCCCGTCCCAATCAATCGGCTGATCGGCTGGATACCGGCTACGCAAACGTTGATGGCTGCCGCGGCGCGACCCGCCGACGGCGCAGAAGGGCTGTTCGAGGTCGATCCGGTCTCCGGCGAGATGGCTCCCTTCGCGTTCGATCCGCCGAGCGAAACGCAGCCAGAGATTACCGGAAATCTGCTGCCGGGCGCGCCGCCGGTGTGGTCGCCGGATGGGAGCCTGTTGGCGCTGTCGCTTGCCGTGCCAGGCAGCCCTTCGCCCGCGTCAGTCAATCAGCCGATTGCTGGATTGTACACGTTGGATAGGGACGGAAATCGCACGCTCGTCTGGGCGGGAATCGCGGGGCAGCTCACGTGGTCGCCGGACAGCCGGCTGCTGGCGTTCGAGCTGGTCTCCAACGTGAGCGGAGACCGCGCCATCTGGACTTACGAGCCAGCCACCGGCGCGCTCGTGAATCGCACCCGCTCCGGCGCGATAGAGACGAATCCGGCTTGGGTCGCCTATCGGGGGCGGCGATTCGCGCCCGGAGTCGTTCTGCTGTTGGACACGCTGCTCGTCGCGGCGCTGAGGCTTGGCAACCGGCTATTTTACGCCGCGAGCAACCGCCGTCAGCGCGGCGCGTGAGGTGCGCGTCACCTGCCCGAACACGCCGTACTCGATCATCGCGCCTGCCACGAGACGAAGCGCCGCGCCCATCAGGACGACGATCACCACCTGCGCGCCGCTGTTCACCAGCGTGCTGCCGATCATTGGACCCGCGAACAGCGCCAGCCCAACCATCTGCTGGTAGGCGACACTGTAGCGCGTCATCGATTCGGCGGGCGCGCTTTGCATGAACAAGCCGAACACACCTGTCGTCGCGGCAGTCCAGGACGCACCGGAGATGGCGGCGGCGACCAATGTGATGGGAAGGCTCGGCGCGAGCGCGAGCACGAGCGCCGCCACCGCCGTCCCGATCATCGCCAGCCCGATCATTGCCTGATTGCCGATGCGCCCGACGACCCGGCTTGTGACCAGGCTGATCATCGCGCCCGCCACCAGTTCGGCAAGTCCGAAAAGCGCCATGAAGCCTTCCGTCGCGCCGAGGTCGTGCATCATCCGCAGCGGGGTAATCGGCAGAATCGACGTGAAGGCGATGTGGCTCACCATAATCACGAAGACCACCCGCAGGAAGCGGGGGGAGCGCCACGGGCTGTCACCTGTCGCCTTCGCGCTGTCGGGCTTGACCGGCAGGATGCAGCGGATTTTCAGGCAGTTGCGCTCGCTCATCAGAGCGAAGACGAAGGCGAGGACAAACATCGCCTGGTAATTCACCGGGAAGGGCATCTGCTCCAGCCAGAAGCCAAACGCCAGCGCCGCCGCGCCCACCGTGACGTTCAGCACGACCATGCGTCGGCTGATGAGCCGGGACATAAACCGGTCTTCGATTGCCTGACGCATCAAAACCATAAAGGCGACACTCGCGATACCCTGGGGTATCGCCGGGACGGCGACCGACGCGATCAGCCAGGCAGGCTGCCAGTCGGGCGGAAGAAACGGCGCGAGAGCAGGGAGCAGAAACAGGAACCGGAAGCCGATGCCGGGGAGAAACAGTGCCTTCACCGGATGGTGGTTTACGCGCCGCATCCACCAGCCGCCCAGCCCGGACGAGAACAGGAGCACGATGGCGGGCAGCGACGCGATCAACCCCAGCTCAAGCGGCGTCGCGCCCAGCCGGATGGCGTAAATCGACAGGAAGCGGCTGGTCGCCGCCAGAGCCAGCCCAAACCATGCCATGTCGCGGACGAGATGATTGAAATTCGCCCGTTCGTCGGGCAGGGCGATATCGTCGGGGGTGCCGAAACGCATAACCGGTGCTTATCCTGAGGTGAAGCGGCGCGCGAACGAACACGAACACTCGAACGGCAGCCGCGAGTCGTTGCCGCAAAATAAAACCAATCCATGGGGATTGGCTGCGATGTGTTGAGCGCGTGTCGTGGTGACGCCGCGTGAAAACGCTCGATGTAACGTTTCCAATTATCGTCCAGTTCAAAAGCGTGTCAAGTGCTCCACAGGGGCAAATCCGTGGTGCCAAATGGTACCAATGGGTAGTCGTTAACCAGCGTCAGAATGTCCCGTAGGAACTTATGGCAGCGCGCAGTGCCGTAAACCCGTGTACTGTCCGTAACCCCAGGCATTTCTCATTGTCATCTCACGGCTGTCGGCTATACTCAATTTAAGAGAGAGGGAAATCAAGCGCCGGTCGCGCGCAGCGCTGGCTGGCGATGACGGGTCGCTAAACCAGGGAGGGAAGCATGTCGTTCTTTGGCAACCGTCGTCAGGCGGAGCCGCCGCCAGAACCGCCGCCGCAGCGTCCAGAACTGCCACAGCCGTCGGGTGTGTCGCAGCCGTCG
>CALMDI010000084.1 GCA_937864975.1 uncultured Chloroflexota bacterium
CGCCTGGCGGAACGTCTCCAGCATCCGGGCGCGATCCTGCTTTTGCAGGTACAGCATGGCGAGATTGCCTAACGGGTAGGATGAATAGGGCGTGACGGCGCGGGCGCGCTCGTAGGCGTCGATGGCGTCGTCCACCTGCCCGCGCCGCCGGTGCAGCCCGCCGAGCGATCCCCACCACGATTCGCCGTCCTCGTCCACCAGTTTTGGCGACAGCGCGAGCGCGCGCCGCAGCATTAACTCTGCTTCCGCCAGTCCCTGCCCGCGCTCCGGCGAGCCGATGTCCATCGACTCCGCGCGGCGGCGCAGGACGTAGCCGAGCGCCGCGATAGCAGGCGCGAAGTCCGGCTCGATGTCGAGCGCGCGGGAAAGATGCGCGGTGGCGTCGTCCAGCTTGCCGATCTGGGTATACACGTAGCCGAGGCGGTAATGGGTGACGACGTTATTGGGATCCAGCAGCAGCGCCCGGTGGTAGGTGTCGAGCGCGCCGTCGAAATCTTCGACGTGATACTGGCGGTCGGCGAGTGGCAACAGCGCCAGCGCCAGCGTCGCCTGCTCTGAACGCAGACGCTCGTCACGCGCGCTGGCTTCCAGCTCGGCTTTCAGCGCGTCGAGTTCCGACTGTTTCTGCCGTAATTCGTCCGTCACCGAATCGCGCAGCGCTGCCAATTCCTGCTCGACCCGCTCGCGCGCCCGCGTCAGTTCCGTTCGCGCCTGATTCAGCCGCGCAAAGCCGACAATACCGGCGATCACGGCGAGAACGGGCACGATGACGGCGATAGCGACCCCGACCGACTCGAAAATGCCGAGATAACTGCTGGCATCCCCCGCGTAGCGGCGCGCATCCTCGGCGGCGGCTTCGGCGCGCGCGACGTGATCGAGGTCAAGCGCTGACAAAGGAACGGCTTGACTGGGTTCAGGCGTTGGCGTCGTGCCCGTCTCCGTAGCGTCCTGAGCGAGCACGGGCAGCGCGAAAGCGAACAGGCAGCAGGCGATCAACAGACAGATCGGGCGGCGCATGACATACCTCGTCCAGTGCAAGCGAAAACGCAGGATCGAATTTTGAGCGCTTAAGGTAGAAACTGGCGCAGCACGGTATACAGCCGCTCCGGTCCATCGTCCGCCGATGCCAGCCGCAGGTCGCCGGTCGCGACAATCGCCGCCGTGCGTGGATCGTCGGGCGCGATGCCGCGCAGCGCGCTCGCCAGCTCGTCGCCAAAGCGTCCGCTGCCTTCCAGAACCAGCATCGGTATGGATCGGTTGGGCGTGATGGCGCGCGCATACGTTTCCTGCCGCGTGACCTCGCCGCCGTTGATGACGACGCCGAAAATCCGGTCGCGCCCGCCGCGCGCCAGTCCTGCCGCGACGCGCACGATCATGTCCGACTCGGCGCCGAACCGGTCGCCATCGGTGAGCACCAGGTGCGTGTGCCCACCATTGAGCGGCACGCCGTCGGGATTGTCGTAGCCGGGAAAGCGCACCGCCCCGACCGGCGCGACGCCGACCAGCGGAAACGGATAGCCGCGCTCGGCGTGGGCGTCGCCAATCAGCTTCATCACGCCTGCGTCGGTGCCGCCGTCCACGACGGCGATGTGATGATCTTCGGCAAAGCGGAGGAGACCCTCGAGGAGGAGCGGGCGCGTGCGCTGCATTTCATGCGGCTCCATTTTGCCCGCGCCGCCGGCAATGAATAATGCCGTTTCGCCGGGTGCCAGTCCGAGCGCAGTAACGGCGCGGCTGCCATCTCCATCGACCGGAGTACGCACGCCAACCGCCGCCCGGTGAAGGCTCAGGGGAACGCGAAACGGCTCGTAATACAGAGGGACGCCGTGGGTAGCAGCTTCTTCGGTATCGCCAAATAACCACCGGAGCAGATTCATGATGACGCCTCCCGCCGCCCGATGGAACTCCTTTTCTTGTAGTGTAGCCGGATTTCGCCAGCGCGCTTCGACCCAGCTTCTAGGGGAAGCCATCCGCCCGATCTATCGTCAGGATATGTGAAGCCGCGCCGACAGGATTCTCCAGAATGAGATCATTTGTCCGCGGATAATGGGCGTCGCGCGCCGCTTACGTTTCGCTGACCGCGCTGTAGATTTCTCGGAGGAACCGGCTGGGAACGGTCGCCAGGAGGCGGGTTCTGGCAAAGCCGCATTGCTCGGCAAGCGCTTCCCAGGTGCGATAGGACAGGGGGTAGGGAACCCAGGGATTCCCTATGTCGGCGTTGTATTCCACCAGAACGAAACGCCCGCCCGGTTTGAGATAGCCCCTCAAGCGTCGAACGATAGGCTCTTTGTGACGATGGAAATGCAGCGCGTTTGCCATCACCAGCCCATCCAGAGGCGGTAATGCCAGCGGCTGTGTGAAATCGGCATGCTGGTAATGAACGGCGCTTCGCGGGAAACGAGCGCGCATCGCCCGCTCCTGTGCCCG
>CALMDI010000085.1 GCA_937864975.1 uncultured Chloroflexota bacterium
CCGAACTCCTCAATCGCCCACTGCGGCATGGCGCGCGCCATCCACAGCCCGTAGATCGACGGCGCGTACGCCAGCGCTTCCGGCGACTGAATTTCCAGCGTGGTGTCGTCGATGGCAGTCACCATGACGTCGTCCGCCGTGCCTTCGCCCGCCAGGAATTCGTTACCGCCGACGATGGTCGGGGCGAGCACGTAAGCATACGCGCCGCCGGTCGCGGGGTCGAGCGTCCGCTTCATGCCATAGACAAAGTCCTGCGCGGTCACGACGCGACCGTTGCCGTTCTCGTCCATGATCTGTTCGACGGCGCCGGTCTCGGCATTGTAGTGAACCCACGGCACGCCCTCAAGCAGTTGGAACGTGTAAACCGTCCCACCGTTCTCACCCTCAGCCGTCTCCCAGGAGAGCGCCATGCCGGGTTCGTTGGTGGCGGTTTCCTCGTTCTGGTGCGTCAGTCCGACGTACATCTGGTTGACGATCTCGATCTGGCTGCTGGTCTGCGACAGGCTCGGATCGATTGTCTCCAGGTCGCCGCCCACCATGCTGATGCCGGTGACGAGCGTCTTGCCTTCGTCCTGCGCGCTGGCAGTGCCCACGAGCGCCAGCACCAGCAAAAGACAGAGGCTTAAACTAAAAAACTTTGAAACCTTCATAACCATCCTCCCATAGAGTAGAACAAGGCGCATCAAGACGTCGTTCAAAAGGCGTCTCGACACGATACGAACAGGGACTGAAACGTTACCGGAAAGTCAAGATACCATACCCTGACACCCTGTGCAAAGTTTCCGCCTGATCTTCGTACACTACATACAAATACCGGGGTCGATAAGTTCAAATCTCAGGTGTGGAAGGGAGCCAAAGGAACGAGGGTCGAGGACGGAGGGTCGAGTAAGTGTCGACTCGAAAATTGGAGGCGCTACGCAGTTAATCCGCTTAGCCTTGTGCTTTTACTCGAACCTCAGTCCTCATACCTCAACCCTGTTTTACTCCGAGAGCAGCCTCGGCATCAGTTCGTCCATCAGACGCGCCGTCTCGTCAATCGACTGGAAATCGTCCGCGTAGGACAGGACACGAAGCTGCGGGTCGTAACTCCAGAAGCCCCCGGCATCATAAAGGAAGCGGATATAGGTGTAACAGATGCCGAGAATAATCCGCGCGAGGATGCTGCCCGCGTAGGGGAACCGAATGATGACGCCGCGCTCATGCACCAGCAGGCTGATGTCCAGCGCCGGATGTGGATACCGAAGCTGGACGGTCGCGCCTTCCCCCGCCGAGGGAATCAGCGTCGGGTCGAGCTTGAGCAGCAGACGCGCCAGCGCCTTCGGCTGAATTTTGCGAACCGGATAAAACCCCTCTGGCTGCATGGCGTCGCCGCCGTACTGGTACAACCACGCCAGCATCGCGGGCGTCAGGCGTCCGATCTTCGGCGCGTACAGGTGAATCTCGTACATGGCTTGCCTTCGGCAATTGAGTACTGAGGATTGAGGGTTGAGGATTGAGTAAAAACGGTGCTGAGTGGGTACTGCGATAACGTTACACTTTCACTCAAAGCTCAAACCTCATCGCTCAAAGCTTGCTTTTACTCAGCCCTCAAACCTCAATCCTCAAACCTTCCTTCCTAGCTTGCGTTCACCTGCGAAATCGTCAGGTTGTCGAAATCGACCAGCAAGCCAAGACGACTGGCGGCGCTGGCGGCAAGCCCGACCTGCCCCCGCTGGTAGGTGCTGTCGGTCACGTCGGCTACAAAATTGTCGTTGATGTAGAACGCCAGGTAGTCGCCCATGCAGACCGCGCGCAGATGATTTTCCGCCGGACCCACGTTGATGTGCTCAGAAGTCGTCCAGTTGACCAGCGGCGTCAGGTCGCGTCCCCGCGCCCTCATGATGGAATACGAGCCTGTGCCCTGGATCAGGAACAGATAGCCGTCGCCATTGGTCGGCTCCAGAATGGTCGTGACCACCTGCGTGGCTTCGGCGGTCGCTTCGGTGTCATCGTCGGTCGCCTCAGCCTCGGCGTCCGGTGTTGCATCGGCGGCTTCCACCGTCGCATCTGGTTCTTCGGTCTCCTCTGCCGCCCCTTCGTCAGTGGCGTCGGCTTCCGGCTCGTCGGTCACTGCGGCGGATTCAACGGTCGCTGCTGCTTCCTCGGCGCTTTCCTCGGTCATGGACGCGGCTCCGGTCGCCTCCGCCGTCGCGGACTCGGTCGCTTCTTCGGTCGGCTGTTCGGAGGAGAAAACGTCGGTGGGCGCTTCCAGCCCTGTCGTATCCACCGGCAAGCCGACTCGCCCGCGCACGCGGCACATCACGCCGTAAGCGTTCTCGTTGCGCTCGCTCAACTGCGCCACGTCCACGTCGATCACAACATTGTCGTAAACCTCGCCCCACTGTCCCCACCACAGCTCGTTGTCGCCCTCGCGAATTTCGATGCGATACACACCGTCGCGGATCAGGAGGCTGGCATTCTGGTACGCGCCCTGCTCGAAGTCGTCAGGGCTGTTGAAGGCGATATACGCCAGTTCTTCGCCGACAGTAAAGCTGCGGAGCGGACCGCCCTGACGGCAGGCAGCCAGCGCGGTCAGCGATAACATCGCCAGAAAAAGCACTCGGTTTTTCAAGGGGAACTCCGTTCCGCAGGATAGCGCAGCAAGCGACGTGCGGTAAGCAGTAAGCCAAATCTCTTAAAGATAATCTCTCGTTGAGCCTTATTTTGAGCGAACTGCTAATCACTAACCGCTAACTGCTCAGAATGGTGTAACTCTACCACAAGACCTCTCTTGCGTCTTATTACGAGAATACGTGCAATCGCCCGAAAACGATCAATACTGCGAAAGACTTTTCATCGTCGTCTAATGAGGCGGCGAGCGCTGGCGGGCTGGGAAGCCGGGCGACAAGCGCGCCCACCGCTTCATGCTACAATGAGGCAGCGCAGCACGCGGCGAAGGACACAGGCGGATGATCCCGAACGAAGCGTTTGAAGCACAAGCCATCTACCAGGAGTCGCTCCTGAAAAAGCAAAACGTCGTCGGAGTCGCCGTCGGCTTCAAGGAGGGGAAAGGCGCGACGAACGGCGAAGTCGCGCTGGTCGTGCTGGTCGAGCAGAAGAAACCGCTGGCGGCGCTGTCCGCCGAAGATGTCGTCCCCAGGCAGATCGACGGCGTAACCACCGACGTCTACGAAGTCGGCTACCTGCGCGCGCTTCAGCTCCCCAATCCCAAGCAGAAATTTCGCCCGCTCGTGCCCAACGGCGTCAGTGTCGGGCATTACAAGGTCACGGCGGGCACGCTGAGCACCATTGTCAAAGACAGGGAAACCGGCGACCGTCTGCTGATGTCGAACAACCACGTTTTCGCCAACAGCAACGAGGCGGAAGTCGGCGAGGGGATGCGCAGCAGCGGCATTTCGCGCGAGGACGTGTTCGTCACCACCAAGGTCTGGTCGTCGGATCTCGCGGACGGCCGCCTGCAGGCCTCCGCCGAAGCGAGCCTGAAGCGCCTGCGCGTGGA
>CALMDI010000086.1 GCA_937864975.1 uncultured Chloroflexota bacterium
AACGTTACAGCGCGCGGCAATCGCCGTCAGGCTGTCGAGCGGGGTCACCGTATAGGTCGCGCCGCAGGGGCTTCCCTGCGCCGCCACCGGAATCGCAGCGCCAGGCAGGAGTGTGATCGCAAGTAAAATAAGAGCAGCCGGAAAACGCGAGACGAGACGACGCGCAGCCACGGAGTCCACCTTTCTCTAAAGTGAGACCGCCCTCTCCACCCGCTTCATGGGGAGTCTGGGAAGCGGCTGCACCGGCTTGCGCGCGACGTCATGCCTGCGCCAAGCCGGTGCTGGTTGAACTCACTTTACCACAGGCTCGGAATCCGCGCGCCAGGGGTAGCTCCTCGCTCCGGTCGAGGGCTGCCCCGTCTGTAAATCGGGCACGCCGTCCGCCTGGCTGTGAAGCCGTAAGCGGTCTTCGAGGCTCGTCACACCGGGCACGTTGCGGGCGGTGGCGAGCAGCCTGTCCTTTTCGTCTTGCAGCACGGGACCGCTCAACGTTACACGTCCGTTGGACGCGCTCACCTCAACCGCCCCGGCGTGAACCACCGCGTGACCAAGCGCCGAGCGCACGCGCGCTTCCAGCGTTTCGTCGCTCACCATTTCATTCTCGAACCGATTCTGCGCGGTCTCCACGAAGCCCTGCGCTCGATTCTGAAAGTCGTTGGTCACGGCGTCGAGCGCATCGTCGGCTTCATGCTGCAAATGCACGACCTGATCGCGCAGCAGCGCCCGCCGTCGATTGCCCATGTGAGGGTCGAGCAGATACATAATCCCCGCGCCGCCAAGCGCTCCGGCGATAAACCATAGCAATCCCATTGTCATCCCTCCTCGGTCGAACCCTCATGCGATGGATGCAGCGCTCGCGCGTCCGCGAGCAGCGCCTGTACTTCCTCGTCGGTCGTCTGCGAGAAATCGCGATACCACAGCCCGACCGCGTAAAATGGCTCAGGCGTCACCGCGCAGATTATGCTCTCCACGATGTCGCGGAACTCATCGCAGGTTTGCGGCGCGGCAACCGGCACCGCGACGACAATTTCTTCCGGCGCAAGCTGGCGCAGCGCCTGAACCGCTGCCCGCATCGACGCGCCGGTTGCCAGCCCATCGTCGACCAGAATCACCCGCCTGCCTTTGATCTGCGGTGAGGGAGAGCCATCGCGGTAGGCGCGCTCGCGCCGCTCCAGCTCGCGCAGCTCGCGATCCGCGACCACTTCGATGTGCTCGCGGCTAATGCCAATCTGGGAAACGACCTCCCGGTTCAAGACCCGCGTACCGCCGGAGGCAATCGCGCCCATCGCCATTTCCTCGTGTCCCGGAACGCCGAGCTTCCGCACAATGAAAATGTCGAGCGGCAGATTCAAGGCTTTCGCGACTTCATAGGCAACGGGAACGCCGCCGCGCGGCAGCGCCAGCACAATCGAATCCGGGTCATTGGCGTAAGCGCTCAGCTTTTTGGCGAGCGCCCGACCTGCATCACGGCGATCTTCAAACAACATGGCTGCCTCCTGTTTTCTCAGACACGAACGACGATGCCGAGAGGCTCAACATTCACCACCGGTACCGACAACCGCGTTCTAATTGGAATTCGAGGGGAAAAGCGGCGTATGCCGGGCGCTGGTACGAGTCGTCACACGCGACGAAATTAATGTGTATCGTTATCTTAGCACGAAAATGGCGACGCTGCAACACAGGCAGAAGCGGCGCCAATCGCCGCGTCCGGTTCGTTTCCAGGCGGCTGCTTTCCGGGTAGTATTGCGGTGAAATCGAACAGGTGAGCTTACGAGCGCCCCGATGGAACTGCGAACGATCACGACCGAGGATTTGCCGCTCTGGGAAACGATGCAGTGCGATCCCATCATGATGGCAGAGTTAGGCGGTCCTCATCCCAAAGAGAAAATTCCGCAGATTTTTCACAACACGATGGAGTACGTAAACACGGGTCGGGGATGGGTTTTCAAGATTATGCCCGACGAAGACCCGGAGCGTGCGGCAGGTTCCGTCTGCATCTGGGAACACTCGTGGCAGGGCGAACCCATCAACGAGATGGGCTGGATGATCCTGCCCGGCTTTCAGGGGAGAGGGCTGGCGAGTAAAGCCGTGCGCGCCACTCTGGACAAGGCGCGAGCTGAGGGGCGATGGGATGTCGTCCACGCCTTTCCCGGCGTTACAAACGCGGCGTCCAACGCCATCTGCCGGAAGGCGGGGTTTTCGCTGCTGGACGAATGCGAGTTGGACTACGCGGGGCGGCTTCTGCGCTGCAATCACTGGCGAATCGACCTGCGTTCCGACCCTCCCGATTCGGCGGGTGAAGGAACTTAGCCGGATGCAGGGCGCATCGACTGCATAACCAGCGCAAAGGCAAGCCGCAAAACGACCCCCAGCAGGAGCACGGTCACCAACCCGGCATCGATCCCCGCCAGCGCGCTGCCGAGCATCGGACCGACGATCATGCCGAAGTACGTTACCTGATTGAACGCCGAGGACGAGCGGGTTTCCGGCGGCGTGAACTCGGCAAGATAACCGTACAGGCTGATGCTGACGACCGTCCAGCTTGCCCCGCCTAACGCCGCCGAGACGAGCGCCAGGTACAGGTCACCGGAGCGCGCGAGGACGAAGACCTCGACCGCCATCGCCGCGAGTGCCAGCGCCAGCATCGTCTGGTTACCCAGGTGGCGGACGACGCGCGCGGCAATCACGGCGACACCCACGGATGCCGCCAGCCTGACTAGTCCGTAGAGCGCCATGAAACTTTCCCCGGCGTTCAGTTCCTCGACAAGCCGCAGCGGAATGATCGGGCGCATACAATAGTAGCCGACGTAGGTGATGATCGCCGCCACGGCGACGCGACGAAAACCCGGCGAGCGCCAGGGCGAGACCGTCGCAACCGCCTGTTGAGCAGTCTCCAAATTTATCGGGTTCACCACGCGCACCTGCCTGATGTGCCACAGGCTGACGAGAACGATGATAAACGCCACCGCGTACATGATCTGGTAATTCATCGGGAAAGCAGCCTGTTCCAGCCAGAAGCCTACCGCCAATCCGCTGGCGGCGGTGCCGATGTGTTGGGCGATGTGGCGGCGGCTGAGCAGGTCGGTCAGCCGACGGTCTCCGACGGCTTCACGCCACATAACCGGATTAATCACTGCCGCCACGCTCTGCGGAATGGCGGGCAGAGATACCGAAAAGATGAGCCAGGGGATTTGCAGCACGCGCGGTAGGAAGGGGGTAAACACCAGCAAGAGAAAGGTGAAACGCCGCCCAAAAGAGGGCAGCATAATCGCCTGAACCGTGTTCTCGCAGCGGCTCCGCCACCACGTCGCCGCCCACGTCGAGATCATGAGGATGACGGCGGGGATCGCTTCGAGCAATCCCAGCGCGAACGCATCCGCGCCGAGGCGAATGGCGAACACTGATAGAAACTGGCTGGTCGATACAATCGCGATCCCGAACCAGAAGCTTTCCATCCACAAATGATGGAAATTGGCACGTTCCTGCGTCTCGATTTGATGGGAAGCGAACGACATCGTACCCTGCGACTGCGCGGAAGAGGTGCCCGGAGTGAAACGGTTTAGAGGAGGTTCGTCACCGGGCGAAAAGTCACGAAGACGAATTATACACCGGCTTAACAATTGAGGAAGACGAAAATCGTGCCAACGATGGAACCGCCGAAACGGCAAGAACGGAATTTGATGCCCTTTTACTCCCGTTCGGCGGTCGGCTTTCCGCTAGCGCGGCGGCAGCCCCGGTACGGCGTCGCAGATTGTTTTATGGACGAACAGGCGATCCGGCGTGTCGGAGCAAATGGCGTCGACGCCGAGCGCGCGCAGCGCCGCGATTTCTTCCGGGCGCTCCTCGTGCCAGCAGACAATGCCGAGTCCGGCGTCGTGAATGCGCCTGACCATTTCCGGCGGCAGCAGCTTGTGCGGCTCCGGGGCGCGCCGCT
>CALMDI010000087.1 GCA_937864975.1 uncultured Chloroflexota bacterium
GAAGATACGGGCGTTCGCGGCTAGCTCGCCGCCGGAGGCAATGTCCTCGCCGACAAGGATCGGGCCTTCCTTGAAGCCGGCGGCTTCGCCGACCGCCCGCGCCGTGGCGGGATGGTCGCCGGTGACCATGACCAGCACGAGGAAAAACTCGTTCCACGTCCACATAAAGACCAGGACGATCATCGACAGCAGCGCCGGAACCGAGAGTGGAAACAGGACGCGCCACAGCACATCCCACGTTCCTGCGCCGTCAACCACCGCCGCGTCGATGAGCTCCGACGGCACGTTCTTGAAATGCCCACGCATCCAGAAGGTGCCGAACGAGAAGCTGAGCGCGATCTGCGGCAAGATCACCGCCCAGTAGGTGTTCCGCAAACCGAGGCTGCCCATCAACTGCCAGAGGGGGATGATGACAGCTTCAAACGGCATCATCAAGCCGAGCAGGATGAGCAGCAGCAAAAAGGTGTCGCCGCGGAATTTCATCGTTCCGAAGGCGTAGCCTGCCATCGTCGCCAGGATTACCGCCATAAATACAACCGGCATCACGACCAGAAGACTGCTCGCAAAATAGGTTGAAAAGCGCGCGCCTTCCCAGGCATCCACAAAGTTTTGCGGCGACCACATTTCCGGCAGCGCGAACGGACCCTTCCGAAGCTCCGGGGTTTCCTTGAACGCCGTCAGGAAGATACCGATAAACGGCAGGATGGCGCCGATTAAAAAGACGCCGAGCAAAACGTAGGTTACCCACGACTGCCCTTGCGGACGCCAGCGCGGCGACGACCGGCGTGCGAGCTTGGTCACAGCGATTCCTCGCGATCCTGCCGCGATTGCAGATAGAACACGACCGCCGATACCGTGACGATAATCAACGTCATGACGACCGCCATTGCCGAGGCGTAGCCCGCGCGGTTCTTCTGGAACCCTTCCTGATAGATCAGGATGCTGGCGACCGTGGTCACTTTGCCGGGTCCGCCCTGCCGGGTGAGGACAAAGACCAGATCGAAGATTCGCAGCGCGGCGATGAACGTGACGACAAAGGCGACGAGAATTTGCTGGCGCAAGCCGGGAAACGTCACATAGCGAAACTGCTGCCAGGCGTTCGCGCCAAACACCACCGCCGCGTCGTAGAGGTCGTCGTCAATCGCCTGCGCCCCCGCGATGAACAGGACCATCGCCAGCCCGTACTCAATCCACGTGCCGACGATGCCGACCGCGTAAGGCGCCCAGAAAAAATCGCCAAGCCACGGACGCGCCCACTCGTCCAAGCCCACAGTGTTCAGGAACTGGTTAATCGGTCCGTTCAACTCGAACAGCCAGCGCCAGATAATGCCGACCACGACCGGACTCAGGACTTGCGGCAAGAATAGCCCGGCGCGAAACAGGGTTAACCCGCGAATTTTGCTGCGCGTTAGCAGCGAGGTCAGAAACAAGCCGAGCAGAATCGGCAAAATCGTATAAAACGCCGTGAAGAAGAAGTTGTGTCCCAGCGCCGCCCAGAAATCTTCGTCATTTAGAAGATCGAGATAATTCTGCGCGCCGATATACACCGGCTCGCTGAAGCCCGTCCAGTCGTGGAAGCTGTAGCGCACGGTGTTTGCAATCGGCGCCAGCACGAAGAGGAGATAAATCAGAAAGCCGGGGAGCACAAACAGATAGGGCTGATACGGGCGCACGTAGGGTTTGCGACCCGCGGGTTGAAAGCGCGAGAGCAAGGTCAGCAACAGTCAACCTCTCAATTTCGCAGACGAAAGGGGCTGGCGTTGTGCCAGCCCCACCGAGATGAACCCTAAATCGCGACGGTCAGGGGGCGCTTTCCGCGTAGGCTTCCTGCACATCTGCGACGAACTGCTCGGGCGTCACAGCGCCGCCCAGAAGCTCTTGCAGGCTGGAAACAATCTCGTCGTAGGGGATTGTCCAGTCGAGGTAGTGCCCGACTTTGTCGTTCGAGCTGATGGCGTTCCAGGCATTGACCACGTCGGCTGTGACCGTGCCTTCGGTGACCATCGTACGGTCCACCGGCACGGCGGGCAGGTACCCCTGCTCGAACAGCAGTTCCGCGAAGCGCGGTCCCGTCACCCAATCGATGTATTCGGCTGCCAGATCGGGATTTTCAGTCGTCGCGCGGATGCCATAGGCAACGCCGACGCCGCCGGTCGCTATCGGCACGTCGCTGCCCGCCGCGTCCGGCAGCAGAAAGAAACCAACCGATTCGGGATCAAGCTGGTCGCTGAGGGTGCCGCTCATCCAGCTTCCGGTGAGCCACATCGCGCCTTCCTTGTTGATGAACGCGCCCGCCGTGGCGTTGTCGTAATCCATGCCTTCAAAGCCTTCGGAGAAGTAGCCCGCGTTGACCCAGTCGACCAGCTTTTGGGCGGCGGTCAGGTCGGCTTCACTGCCGAACATGCCATCCTCGAAGCGGAAGATCAGCGAATCGAGCGCTTCGGTCGTCGTATAGGCGTTCTGGATCGCGCCGTACTCGTGAATGGCGGGCCAGCCGTCGAGACTTCCAAAGACGAGCGGCGTGATCCCGGCATCCTTCAAGGTTTGCATGACACTTTCGAATTCGTTCAGCGTCGTGGGAATTTCCAGACCGAGGTCTTCAAAGATGTCCTTGTGATAAAAGACGCCGACGACTTCCGCCGTGTTCGAGACGCCGTAGAGATTGCCTTCGCCAAACTGCTCGCCGCCTTCCGTAAAGCGATTGCGGCGGTGCAGCCCCTCGCCGTAGCGGTCGAGCCAGCCATACTGCTCGGCATACTCGTCCAGCGGCAGCAGCAGCCCGGCTTCGACGAGCGCGCCCATGTTGGCGATGCCCTGGTTAATCATCGCCACGTCGGGTCCGGTCGATTCGCTCAGCGCCAGCGGCAGAAGCTCGGTCAGCGTGGCAGTATCGTAAATTTCCCGCTGAATCGTCACACCGGGATTCGCCGCTTCAAACTCCGCGTTCAACGTCTCGACCATTTCCTGTTCGGAATCGCGCGTGAAATTATCCCAGACGACGAGGGTTATTTCGTCCTGGGCGCTCACGACACCCAACGACATGCCGCTGAGCGTCAGCGAGATCAGTAAAGCCGTCACGAGTTTTCGTTTTATCATGACATTCCACTCCTTCAACCATTCACCTTGCAACAGCGCCGGCGACCCGCTCACGCAACTTACCAGCACGCCGGAATCCTGTCGCGACGACGCCCCTTGAAGATAGCTAATCCCGCCTGCGCGCGCAATGTCCAACGCACTTTTGCCGGGGCAGCCGCATCAACGTCGAGACATCCCACCAGGAAGCCAGGAGCGCCAAAGAAACGCAAATCCGCCACAACGTAGAGCGCTAAATCGGGCAGAGGCACCGTGGGTTCTGCCGGTATGGAGAATGCCGGAACGTCTGGCAATAGGGCGGCTCGATGGGATTTCCGCGGACGGTGGATGAACGCTCCCTGAGAGCGCCTCGCGAAAGCCCCAAAAGCGGCTAGAATAACGAGCCTAATTCACGGAGGAGATAATCTGATGACGTTGTTACGATTGGCTGTCGCGCTCGTGACCCTTTTGACCGTGGGCGCCGTCGCGGCGCAGGAAGCAAGCACGCCCGTCGGCGAACAACACGTTCGCGCCTTCTGGATGAGTGCTGCCCGCACCGCACGTGCCCATCACTTCGGACTGGGGCATGTTCCAGCAGCTCGGCGCATTGATCGGCAGCAGGTCGCAGTCGGTGCGCGCGACGACGGTGGCGCTGCGCGGCTGGCCGCTGAGCACCGCCAACTCGCCGACGATGCCGCCGCCGCCGATGGTGGCGATCTGCCGCCCGCCCACCAGGACATCGACCGCGCCGGTCGCGACGACGTACATTAACTCGCC
>CALMDI010000088.1 GCA_937864975.1 uncultured Chloroflexota bacterium
TTTCGTGGAGCTTGGCGCGAGCGACGAGCAGGCGGATTTCCCCGTGGTTTACGCCGTCGGTTCGGAAGGACTCGCCGGTTATACCCCGGAATTGTCCGGCGATCTGTCGCCGCTGTTTGAGACGATTCTCAAGGAAGTAGCGCCGCCAACGGTCGAGCTGGACGCGCCCATGACCCTGCTGGTCACGACACTCGAATATGATAACTACAAGGGACAGATTGCCGTCGGTCGCGTGCATTCGGGCAGCATCCGCAAGGGAATGCCGGTTGTTCGCATGACGCCTCACGGCGAGCGTGTGAACGGGCGCATCGAATACCTGTTCACCTATCACAACCTGTCCAAACAGGAAGTGGACGAAGTTGCCGCAGGCGACATCGTCGCGATCACAGGGTACGACGAAATCGGCATCAGCGACACGATTGCCGAGCCTAGCGTCACCCAGGCGCTGCCGCCGATCAGCATCGAAGAACCCACCGTCCGCATGACCTTCGGCGTCAACACGTCGCCGTTTGCCGGGCGCGAAGGAAAATCAGGCTGGGGTACCTCGCGCCGCCTGCGCGAGCGCCTGTATAACGAGACGCGCAGCAATCTCGCCCTGCGCGTTGCCGACGGCGATTCGCCGGAACGCTTCGTCGTCAGCGGGCGCGGCGAGCTTCACCTGGGTATCCTGATCGAGACCATGCGACGCGAGGGGTATGAGTTCGAGGTCAGCAAGCCTGAAGTCATCTTCCGCGTCGATTCCGACACGGGCGAAACGCTGGAACCGATTGAGGAAGTGCAGATCGAAGTCGCGGAAAGCATGACCGGCACTGTGGTCGAGTTGCTCGGCGCGCGGCGCGCGATCATGACGGACATGAGTACCGAGACAGGCACCACCTACCTGACCTATCTCGCGCCAACGCGGGGCTTGCTCGGCTTTCGCGCGCATTTCCTGACGGCGACCAGCGGCATGGGACAAATTCACAGCCTGTTCCACAGCTTTGCGCCGCTGGCGGGCGGCATTCCAAGCCGACAGTTTGGTTCTCTCATCGCCTATGAGCCGGGGATTGCCACGGCTTATGCCATGACGCACGTTCAACAGCGCGGCACGTTTTTCATCGAGCCGGGCGTTGAGGTCTACGAGGGCATGGTCGTGGGCGAGCACATTCGCCCGGAAGACCTCGCCGTGAACGTGTGCAAGACGAAGACACTCAGCGCCGTTCGCACGATGAACTATGCCGACGACGTGCGGCTGAAGCCCGCGCGCCAGCTCAGCCTGGACGACTTCATCGAGTTTATCTCAGAGGATGAGCTGCTCGAAGTCACGCCGCAGAGCCTGCGAATTCGCAAGCGCATCCTCGACAACGAGAAGCGCCTGAAAGACGTCAAGGCGCGCGAGCGGATGATGGAAGCGTAATCTCAGTAGTGAGGTTTGAGCTTTGAGGATTGAGTAAATGCAACGCAGAAGGCGCAGTCCGTTGGGATATGCGCCTTTTTCTTTCACCCAAACCTCAACCCTCAATCCTCACTACTCACTACTCAGAATCACCACGACGTGTAGCCGCCGTCCACGATCAGATCCGTGCCCGTAGCGTAGGATGCCGCGTCCGATGCCAGATACCAGACGGCGTGGGCAATCTCCATCGGCGTGCCGAGCCGCCCCATCGGTATCATTTCCATCCAGGTGCGCCGCCAGTCGTCGTTTTCCATGCCGCGCCGAGTCATCTCCGTACTGATGTACCCCGGCGACACCGAATTGACGCGCACGCCGCGCTGCGCCCATTCCGCCGCCATCGATTTCGTCAGCATGATCACCGCCGCTTTGGAAGCATTATACGCCGCCTGGGGCTGGGGCTTGTTGACGATCGAGCCGGACATGGAGGCGATATTGACGATAGCGCCCGAACCACGCTCCAGCATCCGCCGCCCGACGGCGCGACAGCAGTAAAACACACCGTCGACGTTGATGCTCATGATCTCGCGCCATTCGTCATCCGGCGTGTTTTCGACGAGCGAGTTGCGGGCGATCCCCGCGTTGCAGACCAGAATATCGATCTTTCCAAATTCGTCCATCACGCGCCGGGTCATCTGCTCAACGCTGTCCGCGCGGCGCACGTCGGTCTCGACCGCCAGCGCCGAATGTCCGTTCTCACGCAGCTCGTTAGCACAATCCTGCGCGGTGCCGGGGTCAAGCTCGGCGATGGCAAGCTCGGCTCCCGCGCCTGCCAGCGTCCGCGCGATGTCCCGCCCAATCCCACGCCCGCCGCCCGTGACCACGGCGACTCGTCCTGTCAGATCAAACAAGTTATTCATCGCACCAATCCTTGAAATAATGTCTTTCACGACGCATTTAATCGAAACGACTATAGCGCAGAATTATTGCCCGACGAAGCGCTGGCGGCGGTAGATTTCGTCCGGTCGTTTATAAAGGTGGTGAATATCGGTTTGCGACAGGAAGACCGGCTCGCCCACGGCGCAGGCGCCCGCAAAAATCTGCGCCGCCTTGACGCACATGGCGGTCACATTCAGCGCTTCGGTCGGCGTTTGACCGAGCGCGATGACGCCGTGATTTTCCAGCAGGATGACCTTCGGCGGCTCGCCATTTTCGTCCATATAGGCGCGCACTTCACGACGCATGGCAATCGCCAGCGACAGCCCCGGATCGAAATAGGGGACAAAAACGGAGCGCGGTCCGCACAGCACCACCTCGTCGGGAAAGGTTCGGTTCAGGGCGAACTGCTGGGCGCGCGTGCTGCACATGATCTGATTGACGGGCACGGGATGCGTATGCGCGATACAGCGCGCGGCGCAGTCCGCCAGCAGTGCGGCGTGAAAGGCAACCTCAATCGACGGCACGCCCGGCGCGGCGGGATCGAGCTTCGCCTCGCGCGTGACC
>CALMDI010000089.1 GCA_937864975.1 uncultured Chloroflexota bacterium
CCAATCTTTGCCAAGATATTAACGGGTTAAATATGGCTCAGCCCCGACTCAAGCACAGAGCCTAAATTGTAACCCCGGCATCAATAGCGGTCACATCAAAAAAGTCACGGGCGTTCTGCGAGAAACTTATTCGCTCTCTGCCCACGCCAGAATATAACGTCCGCGCGTATACGGTGTTGCTGCCGTATACATCGTCGTCACGCCGTCGACCACCAGCAAATCCGCTTGACCAATCCCCACGTTCGACGAAACATCGGAAAGGACGGGGTTGCCGGGGAACTTCTCCCATGCGCCATCGATCTCGCCGGTTGCGCTGCGCGCAAACCCAAGCCCGAACTGGGTGTCTAAGCCGCGTTCCAGAGCGTCCGGTCCCCGGACTCCTTCATAGGTCATATAATAGCGATCACCGACCTTCAGCACGTCGGCGGAACTGACGTAGCGGAAGTCGAAATAGGGATTCGCCGCGGTTCCACCGGCGATGTCAAGCGGTCCATAGTCCGCCGCGCCGGAGAAGAGCGGATCGGTGGCGCACAGGCTTAACCCATCGACCCCCTCATAGCGGTTGCCCTTGTAGCAGCGCATGTGCCCCGGCGCTGACCCCGCCGCCACAAAGACGTAGAGCATATCGCCTTCCACAAAGACGCCGGGCGGCGCGCCCACCAGGCAGTCGTCCACGTTGCCCTGAATATTCGGATGCGCGCCGATGCGCTCGACGTCGGTACATGGTGCGTAACTGGTGGGCCACGTCCCGCTCGGAATGCGAATCTCGTCGCCCGGCGACCAGTTGATGCCGTCGGCAGACGTGCGTAACACGGGGTGCGCGTGCCATTCATACATCAGATAGAACATGCCATCGTCGGCGACCGCGACGCGCGGGTACTGCTGGGCAGTGATGTGGTCGCGCCGGTCGTCGCACGGGCAGGATTCGCAGGCGATGGCGCACACGGGCGACGCCAGCGAAAAGGTATTGCCGCCATCCACGCTTTCCCAGCGGGTCAGGCAGCCCGGAAACGCGACCGGCGCGCCGCACTGATCCGTGATTCCGGCGGATGCAGTGCTGGCGTGCAGATAGGACACATAGACGCCGTCGGCGCGAACCACCGTATCACTTTCCCCAAGCGGTAAACCGACGTACGCATTGTCCACAACCCACTCGGCTCGTCCGTCCCAGAAGTCGTCCAGCGTGGGCGGCATCGGCTGCGCCGAAAGAAGCATCGTTGTGAGAAAACTGATCGCGATCACGCCACCATAAATCCAACGCATTTCCACCCGCCTTTTCTGCGCGCCACCCGTTCGCCCCTAGTTTAGTGCAGACTGTTAAAATCGACCTGATGAATCGCGGCGAGCTGGGCTGCAAACGTGCGGATGAAGTCGTCACTATTTGCGGGCGCGAATTCCGTCTTTCCTTCAACGTATTCCAGAACGACGTAAGGCGTAGGGAAAATTTCGCCGGATTCGTCGAGGTAATAAGGTTCAGCTACAGGCAGTCCTGCCGTCTGCAAGCGCTGCAAGAGCCTGAATTCGTCGGCGGCGACGTGCGCGTTTTGTTCGAGGTCGGCAGCGCCATGCCGACAGGCAAGGAAGAGCCGACCAAACGGTACAGAATGACGCGGACGATGCGCGATTGCCAGCATAGCGGTCAATAACCATCGCGTTGTGTTCTATAATTGCGCGTTTCACGGAAGGTCACCGGGAACCTGAAGACCCGTTTTGAGATGACTCACAGCGCCTCGGAGCGCTGAACATCGAAGGAGTTCAAGTATGAAGCTGAGCGTTATCGGCGGCGCTGGCGTGCGCGCGCCGCTCCTCACCCTCTCCGCGCTGCGCCGGGCGGAGCGCGTTGGTCTGGACGAGCTGTGCCTGATGGACATCGACCCGGAAAAACTGGCGCAGATCGGCGCGCTGTGCCAGCACATCGGCGAACGGGAAGGCAGCCCGGTTCGCATTACCACGACGACGGATGCCCACGAAGCGCTGGACGGCGCGCGGCATATCATCACGACCATCCGCGTCGGCGGCGAGCAGGGCAGGGTTTACGACGAGCGCATCGCGCTCAAGCACGGAGTCCTTGGTCAGGAAACCACGGGTCCGGGCGGTTTCGCGATGGCGCTGCGGAGCATCCCCGCCCTTCTCGGCTATGCCGAGCTTGCCGACAGGCGCAGCCCCGGCGCGTGGATTTTCAACTTCACCAATCCGGCGGGGCTGGTCGCGCAGGCGCTGCGCGATCAGGGATTTGCGCGAACCGTCGGCATCTGCGACAGCGCGAACCACGCGCAAACAGAAACGGCGGCGTACCTGGGCGTCTCGCCGGAAGCGCTGCAAGCCCAGGTGTTTGGACTGAATCATCTGTCGTGGGCAAAGCGCGTGCTGCATAACGGGCAGGATATTCTGCCGGGGCTGCTGAACGACGATGCCTACCTTGCCGCGACGACGCAGCATATGTTTGACCCCGAACTCGTGCGCCACATGGGAATGTACCTTAACGAATACCTGTATTACTTCTACTACGCGGAGAAAGCGGTCGAAAGCATTCAGGCGGACGAACTGACGCGCGGCGAAGAAGTGATGCAGCTTAATCGAAAGCTGCTCGACCGGCTCAAAGCCATCGACGTAAAGCGGAATCCCGGCGACGCGCTGCGCGCTTATCTGGCGTACGAGCGGCGGCGTTCGGCGACGTACATGCACTACGCAAATCCAAACGGCGTCTCGATGGAAGAAGCCGATCAGGCGGCGGACAGCCCGATTGAGCTGTCGCTGGAAGGCGGCGAAGGGTACGCGGGGGTCGCGCTGAAAATTGTCGAAGCGCTGGAAACGGGCACGTCCGCGCGCACGGCGCTGAACGTGCCCAACGAAGGCGCGCTCGATTTTATGCGCCCCGACGACGTGGTCGAGATTTCGTGCGTCATCGAACAGGGGGAGATTCGCCCACTGCCGGTTCAAGACGTTCCCGAAGACCGACAGTTGCTCATGAGAAGCATCAAGCTCTACGAGCGCCGCGCCGTGGAAGCCACGCTCAACCGCTCGCGCGAGCAGGCGGTGTACGCCCTGATGGCGCATCCGCTGGTGCTGTCGTATTCGCTCGCGCGGACGCTCGTCGACGAATACCTGGAAGCTCATGCGCCCTACGTGGGCGAGTGGAACTGAAGCGCATGGGCGGCTACGACGTGCTCCTGTTCGATCCCTACTTTTGCGATCTGATTGTGACCGGCTTGCCGGAACTGCCGCGCCTCGGCGCGGACTTGTTTGGGACGGGCATGGGGATCGAGGCGGGCGGCACGTTCAACACCGTGCGCGCGCTGCACCGGCTTCAGGCGCGTGTCGGCTGGGTCTGCGATTTTGGCAACGACCTTTTCAGCCGGTTCGTCCTGTCTGAAGTCGCGAACGAAGGCGTCGATACCGGCTTATTCCGCATCCACGATAAGCCCGTGCGCGTGTTCAGCCTGGCGTTCTCCTACGCGCACGACCGCGGCTTCATCAGCTACATGGATCCCGTGGAGCCGGTAGACCGCCTGCCGTACATCTATGAACACCAGCCGAGAGCCATCCTGTTGAACGTGCTGGAAACTGGAGCCGCCGGACTCGCGCTTGCCCGCGCCGCGCATGAGGTCGACGCGACCGTCTTTCTGGACACTCAGGCGACCAACGCCACGCTGGAAACGCCGGACGTGACGGACATGCTTCGAGCGGCGGACGTTCTCCTGCTCAATGCGAGCGAGGCGGTGGGGATTACCGGGGCGTCGAGCCGGGACGATGCCGGACGGTTACTCGCAGAACTCACATCGCTCGTCGTACTGAAGTGCGGAGCCGACGGCGCATACGCTTATCAGGCAGGCACCATTATCCACTCCCCGGCGCTGCGCGTGACGGTGGTGGACACTACCGGCGCGGGCGACTGCTTTAACGGCGGATTCATCGCCGCACGCCTGCGCGGTGAGCCGTTGGAAACCTGCCTGCGCTTTGGAAACATCTGCGGCGGCTTATCGACGACCGCGCATGGCGCCGCGAACACGCCCACGCTGGACGACGTTTTGCGCCGCATCCACCCTATTCAAGAATAGCCTGTTGCCGTGTCGCACCCCCCTCAAGGCAGCAGCCGGCGCGGCACAAAGCGGTCGGCAGCCTGCCACCAGCAGAAGGCTTCGGCATACCGGGTCCAGAGGGCGAGTCCATAAAACTCACCCATGACACGAGTCAGGCGGTACAGGTAATACTGGTCGAGCGGTTCTTGAATCATGCTCGCGTCGTGGTCGGGTCCGGGGAGATACTGGCTGTGGTGGTTCATGACCATCTTGATTTTGGTATCCCAGACGTCGGTCACGTCGACGTAATCCTGCGGGGAAAAATGGATGCCGTTGGCGGTGGTCATGAAGGCGACGGGTACGCGCTTGCGGACAGGCTCGCCTGCCAGCTCTGGCGGGGGCGCCCATGCCATCTGGATGGTCGCCGTCACCAGACGGCTCGTGTAGTTGTGATCGGAATGGTAATCGTCTGGCGCATGGGTGATGATTAAATCCGGCGACACGTCGAGCATCAGTTGGATGAATTTGTGGCGCGTGGGGATATCATCCACGAGTCCCCCATCGGGAATACCCAGCCAGCGCAGTTCCGCGCCGATTAAATCCGCGCTTGCCTGTGCTTCGGATCGTCGCAAGGCAGATACCCCCGCAGGATCGCCGACCGGGTGCGCGCGTCCGTCCGTGACGACGCACATGGTCACCTTCTCCCCTGCCTCGCTAAAGCGCGCGAGCGTGCCGCCGCAGCAAACGTCCAAGTCGTCGGGATGCGCGCCAATCCCAAGAATATTCATCTGGCAAACCGCTGAGCCGCACGCGCTCGCGCCCTGGCAGCCTCGTCCATGCGGCTCCGCGGCGGCGCGCTTGTCTCCAGCGAGCCGAGCAGCCTGTCGGCGACGGCGGCGATTTCGTCAACGGCGGCGCTGAACACAGCTTCGTTGACTTTCGACGGCTTGTTGAAACCGCTCACCTTTCGCACGAATTGTAATGCTGCCGCCCGAATCTCCTCGTCGGTCGCGGGCGTGTCGAAGTTGTAGAGCGTTTTGATGTTTCTACACATGCACGTTTCTCGCTGTGACAGCGCTTCCCGGAAGGATTTACGTGACCCTGGTCGCTGTTGACCGATAGCCGCCGCCCGGATAGACCCAGCCGCCGGACAGGATATTGCCGTCGTCGCTAAACGTCCCTTTATAGTACGCCGGAGAACCTTTTTCTCCACCCCAGATCGTGAGCGTGTCGCCGTCGAGTTCATAGACGTATTGGAAGGTGTTGCCTTCGTTGTCGTAGATGCGCGATCTGATGTCCTGGCTTGGCTCGGTCGCGCCAAACTCCCGGTCGTGCCCGATCACCTCGATTCCCTTAGTCCGGTGTCCGGATTGCTCAAGGTCGAAGTGCTGCATGAGGAAAAAGCCGCCGTCCAACCACTCGTAGGTCACCTGCCCTTGTGCCTCGCCGGATATTGTCCACGTGCCCACCAGTCTATCCAGATTCTTGAGTCCCGGATACGGTTGTGGCGGTTCGTACTCGGTTTGCATGTCGTTATCTGTCATCGTGGTCTCTCCTGCAGATGATCTTAAGGGCGCGAGACGATTCGGGCGCTGGCTCAAACCGCCTCGCGTTCCATCGATCAGGCAGCTATTTCATGAATAGCCTTGAGGACGAATCTCGCTCGGCACCGACGATAGCGGTCACGGTGTGTTCTCTTAAACGTTGGAGGCTTGTTTCACCAGAAGCTCTTCAAGCCGATCCATCGATTCGGCTGCCCCCTGCTCCATGCCGGACTGCACCATCCCGTCGCGATCCGCCACCGACTGGAAGACCGATTTGTCGATCAGCGTCGTCTTGCCGTCGCGCTCCTCGAAAATCACCGTCTCAAGCAGGACGTGACCCGGCATCCCTTCAAATTCAAAGGTGTAGACCAGTCGCTCCGGCGGCGTAACCTCGTGATAGACGCCGCGAAACGCATACTCGTTGCCGTCGGCGTCGCGCTGGACGTAGCGCCATTCACCGCCCGGTCTCATGTCCATCTTGTCCACGGTTGTCGTAATGCCTCGGGGTCCCCACCACCGGGGTACCAGCGTGGGATCCGTGTATGTCCTGAACACAAGGTCGCGCGGCGCATCGAACGTGCGCGTGATGGTGACCTCGTGCATCCCCGGTTCAGCGGTCACGTGTGTTTTTGGCATGATGATTTCTCCTTTAGGTTGACGCAGGCTTTCGGCGAGCTTATCGAACGATTCGTTCCAGCCCTCTCCCGTGAGTTCGCTCATCTCCCCTGCCGGGAGACCAACGTGCCTCAAGGTCATCGTGGTTTTGCCATCCTGCTCCTCAAACGTCACGATCACGTCCATTTCCAGCGGGAAGTCCTCTGCCATGCCGTAGTGGGACGCGGGAACCACATTGCCGTGCTCGTCGGCAAATGAATCGGTATAGACGAGCCGCTCCGGGGGTACGATTTCGCGGTAGACGCCCGTGCTCCAGAAGTCCCGCCCGTTGGGATCGCGCATACAAAACAGATACTTGCCGCCGACACGGAGATCAATCCGGGCGGTGGGCGACGTGAAATTTTTTGGTCCCCACCAGCGCATGACCTGTTCGGGATCCGTCCATGCCTTCCAGACAAGCTCGCGCGGCGCATCGAACGTGCGCGTGATGACAAGCTCTTGCTCCTCAGACTTCGCGGCAGGATCATTCCTCGGTGCCATCGTGCTTCTCCTTTTCCTGAAGTTCGCGCAGATAATCGTCCAGACGATCCATTCGTTCGTTCAACAACTGGCGGTAGGACTCCAGCCAGCCATCGACCTCGACCAGCGGCTCAGGGCGCAGTTCATACCAGCGGCGCTGGGCATCCTGGCGCACGCGCACCAGGCCCGCCTCGCGCAGCACGCGCAGGTGCTTCGAGACGCCCGGCTGGCTCAACCCAAGCAGCTCGACCAGCTCGCCGACGAGACGGGGTCGCTCGCGGAGCAAGTCCAGAATGCGCCTGCGTCTGGGTTCCGCGATGGCGTCGTAGATCGTCGTCATAGAACGAATGTACCACACTTCGTATATAACTGTCAAGGAATATAAGACAACTTGTCGGTTTGCGTTGACCAGGTGCGCCCCTGCCAAGCCAGAATTATTTATGGCTGCGCTGGCTGCAAACGACTCGCACGAACGTTCGGGTACCCGCGATGCTGAACGGCGTGCGCTCAGGCGATTTCCGGCGCGACCCA
>CALMDI010000090.1 GCA_937864975.1 uncultured Chloroflexota bacterium
CCGACGCCCGCCCCCGCCGCGCCGCGCCGCTCGTAGCGCTTCAATTCTGGCGGCAGCGGCGCTTCGGAACTCACGATCACACGTCCGTACCGTTCCAGACGCTCGATCACGGCGTGGATATTCCGAACCCCGTAATCGTGCGTGTCGTGGTGGCTGCCCCAGCTCACCAGCCGGACGAAGGTAAACGGCTCGCCCGGCGTCAGACCTTCAACCTTCAGCTTCCCGGCGTCCGGTGTGAAGCGGTCGGGATGCAAATAGGCAAGTTCCTGAAAGCCATTGTAACGCACCTGCTTCGCGCCGATATTATCCTGATACGATCGCGGCGTGAAAATGCGCGTGGCAATCGGATAGGTGATGCGGTTGGACTGTCGAGCGTGCTCGGTATCGTAAAATACCAGCGACGGGATGCCTCGCGCCTTCGCCGGCAAGGCGATAAACGAGCCGCCAATCGCCGCGACCACCTGCGAGCGATGCCTGCCGAGTGCCCGCCACACGCCAAAACCGTGTTCCGCCAGTTCCAGCGCCAATCCTATCGTGCCGTGCCGAGCGCGGCTCAAACAGTGGTGCTTCCAGCCTGCTTCGTCCAGCAGTTGAAGCGTTAAGTCCTTGTCGCGCGACAGCACCATCACGTCGTGACCGCGCGCCCGCCATTCGACAACCGCGTGTTTAAAGAAATGGAAATGCGCCGGGTGCGTGATATCCAGCGCGATGCGAAGCGATTCAGCCAAACCCAGCCTCCAACAGCCGATAAGCGGGGAGCCTTTAGCAACCTGACGAGCGAATGCTTTTAAGATGAAGATGCTGCGGTCAGGCTGATCGCTAAGGGCGAACCGCTCAACGCTTCAGCCCGCGACTATAGCAGACCGCCGGGTGAATTTCTAGGAGTGCGCGCCATGCCCCTCTACGATTACCGCTGTCACGCCTGCGACAAAGTCTTTGAAGCGCGTCACCGGTTCGACGACCCCTCGCCCGCCTGCCCCAACTGCGGCAGCGTCGACGTGCAGCGCGTGATCCTCGCCGTGCCGCTGGTCACGAAAGGCATGTCCGCGAGTTTGGGCGCGAACGCCACCAAAGATCAGCTTCGCGAGAAATGGGCAGAGGAAACGCCGAAGCTGCGCGAAAAGCTCGTCAGCAAGCTGGGCGAAGACACGGTCAATCGCAATGCGCCGACCCTGAACGCAACCTACGATTAGCCGCTAAACCACTTCAAGTTCATAACGTTCCCCGTTACATCTTCTTGACTTCACAGTTAGATAATGTATCCTTAAAGGACTCTTAAACATTCCCACCCGAATGAGCTGCGGGTTATGCCCTTATGGCACATCGCCATTATTTTGCTGCTGGCGCTTATTTACGGATACCTGAACGGGCAGCATGGCTCGGCGAGTATCGTCGCGACCATCATCTCGTCGCGCGCCCTCGGACCGCGTCAGGCATTGATATTGGCGGCGCTGGCGATCAGCCTTGGACCGTTCCTGTTCGGAGTCGCCGTCGCCAACACGATTGCCGAAGAACTGCTCGCCCCGGAAGCGCGTACGGTGTATGTGGTCATCGCCGGGCTGACCGGCGCGATTGTGTGGAGCGGGCTGACGCTGGCGTTCCGAATCCCGTCGAGCATCTCGCAGGCGCTCATCGGCGGGCTGGTCGGCGCGGTCTGGATTGGGTTCGGCTTTGACGCGATTCGGCTGCCGGGGCTGTTGAAAACGCTGGTCGCGCTGTTTCTGTCGCCCGTCCTGGGGTTAATCGCCGGGTTCTGGTTTGTGCGGCTGTTCTATTTGCTGTCGTCGTCGGCAACGCCGCACGTCAACGTGTGGTTTAAGCGCGGTCAGGTGCTGGTCTCGATTCTGATGGCGATGGCGTTTGGCGCGAACGACGGGCAAAAGATCATGGGCATGGTGGTTTTAGGCTTGTTCGCCACCGGCTTTGCCAGCGCGTCTGGCGTGCCGTTGTGGGTGATGGCGTTCAGCGCCGCCACCATCGGCGTCGGCACGCTTATAGGCGGGTGGCGGCTGATCCATGCCCTCGGCGGCAAGTTCTATAAAATCCGTGCCATCCACGGGTTTGGCGCGCAGATGGCGTCCACGGTCGTCATCCTCGGCGCGGCGCTGCTCGGCGGTCCCGTGAGCGGATCGCAGGTGGTCACGTCGGCAATCGTCGGCGCTGGCAGCGCGGATCGAATTCAGCAGGTACGATGGAGTATCGCGCGGCAGATCGTCGTCGGCTGGATTCTCACCCTGCCGCTGTCGGCGCTCATCGGCGCGCTGGCATATCGGATTACGGAGAGTCTATTGTCATGAACATGCTTCAATCCACGCGCCAGCGGCTTCGCGGCATGTTTCACCGCAAGCAAAATCGCTTTATCGGTCGCCTGCTGGAACAATCGACCATCGTTGCCGACGGCACGCAGGCGCTTATCGACTACATGGACAAGCCGAGCAAGAAGAATGCCGCCGCCGTGCGCGACCTTGAGAAGCAGGCGGACGAAGTGCGCCGCATCCTGATTGACGAGTTGAACCGCACCTTCGTCACCCCCATCGACCGTGAAGACCTGTTCGGTCTGTCGCGCGCGATTGACGACGTGCTGGACTATGCCTATTCGACGACGAACGAAATGGATATTCTGAGCGTCGCGCCGAATGACTATCTGCGCGCGATGGCAGAGCTTCTGCACAGCAGCGCGGAAGAAATTCACCTCGCGGTCGAGCGCCTGGAACATCATCCAAACGTCGCGGATTCTCATGCGGTGCGTGTGAAAGCGATTGAAAACCGCATGGACACGCTGTATGCCGAAGCGCTTGCCAACCTCTTCAGCGATCCCCGCAATCTCAAAGATGTCGTCAACATGCTGAAGCTGCGCGAAATCTACCGGCATATGTATCACGCCGTCGGCAGCGCCGACCAAGCCGCCAATTTTATAAACGACATCGTGATGAAGTTCTACTAAGCGCCACGCGGGCTTCGGCAGGGCGCGTGCTATAATTCGGCAGGTCAATCAACTGTGGGCGGATCATGCCGCAACCCCTGCTGATCAAAAATGCGCGCGTCTGGCGGAATTTGGCTCCCCCTTCAGGGCAGCCTGAAGCGCGCGAGCTGGTCGTGAGTGACCGCGTGCTGGACACAGCACCGCCCGGCGCGATACCCGTTGACCTCGACGGCTACACGATTTTCCCCGGTTTCATCAACGCGCACGACCACCTTGAGCTGAATCACTTCCCGCGCACGAAATTCCGCGAGCGCTTCGACAACGCCCATCAATGGGGCGAGGACGTCAGCGCGCGCTTGAACGACGCGCCGTTCCGCGAATTACGCGCTTACCCGCTGGAAGATCGACTGTTCATCGGGGGGTTGAAAAACCTGTTTTGCGGCGCGACGACGGTCGCGCACCATAACCCGCCGCACCGCGCGCTGTTTCACGCCGATTTCCCGGTGCGCGTCCTCAAGCAATATGGGTGGGCGCACTCACTTCACTTCAGCGCCGAGCAGGAAATTCGCGACTCTTACGCCAAAACCCCGCCGGACGTGCCGTGGTTCATTCATCTCGCGGAAGGCACGGACGAAGTCGCGGCAGGCGAATACCGGCGGCTGAAGGCGTCGGGCTGTGTAGGCTCGAACACGGTGCTCATTCACGGGGTCGGGCTGACCGATGCGGACGTTGCCGACGCTGCGCCTCGGATTCGCGGATTGGTCTGGTGCCCGTCTACGAATATCGATCTCCTCGGCGCGACCGCCGATAGCATCCGGTGGGCGAACGCGGGCGGGCGGCTCGCGCTCGGCAGCGATTCGCGCCTGACCGCCGACGGCGACCTGCTGGACGAAATGCGCCGCAGCGCCGACGCGACCGGGTTTGCGCGTCAGAGCCGTATGATCCTGAAGATGGTCACCACAAACGCTGCTGAGATTCTTGGCGTGCCGGACGCCGGGCATTTGCAGCCGGGAGCGCACGCAGATTTCGTCGTGATTCGGAGTTCCGAAGGGGATGTCTGCGCGTTGTGCCAGTCGCGCCGCGCCGACCTTGCGCTCGTCGTCAAAGGCGGCGTGCCGCAGCTTGGCGATCCCGCCGTCATGGCAAAATTCCGCCACATACCAACCGTCACTGCGGTATTAGACGGTGTGCCTAAAGCAATCCATCGCGATCTGGCGCGACGTTTACTACGGTGTAGGCTGCGCGAGCGCGGTCTTGAAATGGACGAGGACGCGCTCGCTACAGGGCACGTGCCATCCCTGCGACGATTATTTCCGCGAGGCGTCGGATGACAGACATTCTGTTCGGTCAATCCTACTACCTGCGTTTCGACCCGAAGCTGTGGGAAGCGATGCAGCCCTACCCGCCGCTCGGCACGCTCTATGCTGCCGCCACTATGCGCGAGCGCGGCTATGACGTCGCCCTGTTCGATGCGATGCTGGCGCAATCGACCCAGGAATGGACGCTTGCCCTTCAACGCGAGCGCCCGCGTTACGCCGTTTTGTTTGAAGACAGCTTCAATTACCTCAGTAAGATGAGCCTGCTGCGAATGCGCGAAGCGGCATTTGAGATGATCGACGCCGCGAAGGCGCAGGGCTGCGTGGTCATCGCCTGTGGCTCGGATATGACCGACCACGCGGATAGTTACCTGTCGCGAGGCGCGGATTACGTCCTTTTAGGTGAGGGCGAGGAAACGCTGGGCGAGCTTATCGATCATCTCGAAGGACGCTCCACCCTCGCGCTGGCGGACATTCGCTCCCTCGCCTATCGGGATGCAACCGGCAGCGTCCTTCGCACCTACGCACGACCCGTGATCGCGAATCTGGACACGCTGTCTTTTCCCGCGTGGGATCTGGTTGACCGGGAGAAGTACCGCCGCATCTGGATCGACCGCCACGGCTACTATTCGATGAACCTTGTCACCACGCGCGGCTGTCCCTTCCATTGCAACTGGTGCGCCAAGCCGATCTGGGGGCAGCGCTATCACGTTCGCTCCCCGCGTAACGTGGTCGAGGAAATGCTCTGGATAAAGCGCGAGTTCAATCCTGATTCCATCTGGTTCATGGACGACATCATGGGGATTCAGGATCGGTGGATTGAAGAATTCGCCGACCTTCTGGACGCGGCGCGGCTGCGGATACCGTTCAAAAGCCTCAACCGGGTTGACCTGCTCCTGCGCGGCAACACGATTCCGGCACTGGCGCGGGCGGGAGCGCAAATTGTCTGGGTGGGCGCGGAAAGCGGCTCGCAGAAAATTCTCGACGCCATGGACAAAGGGACGCGCGTCGAGCAGATTTACGAAGCCACACGCCAGCTTCACGCCCGCGGCGTCAAAGTCGCATTCTTCTTGCAGTTCGGCTATCCCGGCGAGACGCGCGACGATATTGAGTTAACGCTCAAAATGGTGCGCGACCTCATGCCCGACGACATCGGCATCAGCGTCAGCTATCCACTGCCGGGCACGAAGTTCTACGAGAACGTGAAGCACGAGCTGGGCGAGCGCGTGAACTGGCTCGACAGCGCCGACCTCGCCATGCTCTATCAGGGACCCTACCGCACCGAGTTTTACCGCCAGCTTCATACCGTCGTCCATAAGGATTATCGTTCGCGCAAAACGTGGCGCGAACTGCAAACGCTGGTGCGAAACCCCGCGAATCTGCGCCCCGCGCACCTCAAGAAAACCGCCGCCATGATCTACCACCGCCTCACGCTGCCCCGCGCCCGCGCCGAATTGGATGCGCTTGCCGCCCTTCCCCACGAGCCAACCCGCCTGCCGAACGTCGAGGTATACTAGCGTCATCGGTTCATCAGGAACGGATCGCCGTGGTCATTAAAGATCGCCTATACACTGCGGAAGACTTGTGGGAACTCTCGCATCTGCCGGAGAACAGCGAGAAGCGATTTGAGCTTGCTCAAGGAGTCCTCATCGAAATGTCCCCTGCTGGCGGTGAACATGGATTATGCGCGGCGGCTCTACTTGCGAACGTCTGGAACTTCGTTAACCAACATAAATTGGGTTATGTGACGGCTGCGGAAACGGGCTACATCCTGTTTGCGAATCCCGATGGCAGGAACACCGTTCGCGCGCCGGACGTAGGTTTTGTTGCCGCCGCGCGGCTACTGGAGGGATTTCCACAGGGCTATATCCCCCTCGCGCCTGATCTCGCCATCGAAGTAGTCTCGCTCAACGACAAGGCAGTCGAGATTGCCGATAAAATCAATGACTATTTACGCGCCGGGATTCCACTAATCTGGTTTTTCTATCCGAAGCTGAAAACGGTGCAAGTGTACGCGCAGTCAAAAGTAGAGGTTTTTGGTATCGACGACTCGCTGGATGGCGGCAATGTGCTGCCGGGCTTCAAGCTGCCGCTGATGGATATCTTTGAGTCATAATACGTTAATCCATCTTGCAACGCCCCGCCTGAAACGCTACTCTTTATAACCCTCTACCTAACAACAGAAAGATTGCTGAATGTCGCTCAAAGTGACGTTATTCGGCGGCACGGGTCAGGGCAAAACGACCTACACCCTCGCGCTGCTGTACATGATGGCATCCGGCATCGACGGCTTCCGCATCGAAGCCAAAGACGCCGATACGACAACCAAATACCTCAACCCGTGGCGCGATTTCGTCATGGCGAAGCGCTGGCCCGCGCCGACGATGGGACGCCGCGAAGACGAATTCCGCCTGCTCTTTCACAATGAATACGTGACCGATTTTCGCTGGGTCGATTATCAGGGCGGCGCGATCAACGTGCCAAGCGACGAGAGCGAGGAAGCCGCGCAGCTTCACGCCGACATTCAGGAAAGCAACGCCGTGATGATCGTCGCGGACGCCTTCACGATTGCCACGCGCCCGCAGATCGAAGCGGAACTGCTGACCTCGTCGGCATACATCTTCAACCTGCTCAACAACTATAAGTTCCGCAGCGCCAGCGCGGAGACCGGAATTACGACCGCGCTCGTGCTGACAAAAGCCGACATCCTGCCGCCGGAATACACGGCGAATGACTACGCGAAGCTGCTCGAAAAGGCGCGGCAGGTGTTTCGCGGCGTCACGCAGTTTGTCTCCGAACTGCGCCTGCCGGACAGCAAGATCGCCCCGTGGCTCTACCCGGCGGCGATCCTGCCGGTGTCCATCGTCGGCGATGGCAATGCGTCGGTGGTCGATCCCGGCAAAGGCTACGATCTGGCGACCATCAAGCTCGAAAGCTCGCCGATGCCGCAGAACATTCACTACCCGTTCCTCTATGCTATCGGCAATGAAATGGATCGCATCGCGATGACGCTGGAAGAGCAGGAACAGGATGTCGCGGGACGGTTAAACAAGCTCAACCGGAATGTGCTGAACAAGATTCTGCGCGGGCGCACGATCCGCGAGCTGCATGAGGAGCGGCAGGCAGTCGCGCGGCGGCTGCAAGAACTGGAGCCGAAGATTCGCGCCATCACGTCTGTCGCCAACCAGAAAATGCGAACGCTCGTCCCGTGACGCGCGAAAGGCAGCCGGTGCGCTACGAGACGTTCCTGTTCACACGCAACCAGCGGCGCGACTTCACCGCCTTCGTGCGCCCCGCCGCCCTATCGAACAAGGACGTCAGCCTGTTAGCGAGCGCCTTTAACTACGTCAACGACATCACACCGCTGACGCCGGAGCGCCCCGGTTTATACAGCTTTCCGCTCGGCGCGTATCAGTTTATCCTGCGGCACTACAACAGCGGGCGCACGCACGCTGGGCGCGAGATTCCGGTCATCGAGGGCGTCGCCGTCCGGCTGGATCGTGACCATGAAAGCCGGGCGCACGTCGTCGATTTCGTCTCGCGCCACTCGGAAATGCTGGACATCACGGGCGACGCGGACGTTGAAGCGCTCGAAATCCGATCTTCAGACGAGCGCGAATGGCTGCCGCAAATTGCCGCGGACTCAGAAACCGCCGCGCCAGAGGGTGAGCCGCCGGAGATCGTGCAGATGTTCGTCGAGCGCTACCGCGACGAGCGGCTCGTCGTGCCGTTTAGCGACGAGGGACGCGAACTGCTCGCTGCCGCGCTGGCGCACGACCATCTGCCTGCCCTGTATTTCGCGTTCGGCACCAATCGCGACGTCGTCGCGCGCCTGGGCGAAGCGGGGATTGAATTCGACGTGCTCGGCTATTTCGGCACCGCCGAGCCGGAATTGAAGCGCCGGAATGCGCCACGCGTGATCGACGTCCGCGAAATTCTGCCCGACGAAGCGGCGGTTCCGAGCAACTTCGCCGCGACCATGCTCTCGCCGGAGCCGCCCGACGCGCTTCGGGAATTGGGTGACGATACGGAAGCACTGGAACCGATCCGCGAGGAGCGCGACCGCAGGCGTCAGCGCCGGCAGCGAAGCCTCGTGCGGGCGCTGGTCGATTGGCTGCTTGGACGACCGTGATCCATCCGTTGGCGGTAACGAGACGATATAATAGGTGTTGACTGACAATGGCTGAAAGCTGACTGCCGGCGATGGATATTCTTCTCGC
>CALMDI010000091.1 GCA_937864975.1 uncultured Chloroflexota bacterium
ACCCCGACGGCTTGGCGCGCGAGCGCCTTCGCAAGCAGGGCATCGAAATCACGCAGGCGACGCCGGAACAATGGCAGGAAGCGCTGGCACAGGCGCGCGCCGAAACCGAAATAAACCGCAGGAAAGTGCTCGACGCGGGCGGCTTATTCGTCCTCGGCACCGAGCGCCACGAGGCGCGGCGCATCGACAACCAGCTGCGCGGTCGTTCCGGGCGTCAGGGCGACCCCGGCGAGACCCGCTTTTACCTCAGTCTCGAGGACGACCTGATGCGCCGTTTTAGCGGCGACCGCGTCAAGAACTTCATGAACTGGGCGAAGATGCCCGAAGACGAAGCCATCGAGCATGGCATGATTAGCAAGTCGATCCAGCAGGCGCAAATCCGCGTCGAGGGCTATCACTTCGACATGCGGAAGCGCGTGCTCGAATACGACGACGTCGTGAACAAGCAGCGTGAAGTCATCTACCGCCAGCGCCGCGAGCTTCTCGACCGAACCGACCTGCGCGACGACTACCTGCAAATTCTGGAAGCGCGTCTGGCGGAAGTTCTGGACGAATTTGGCGAGGACGATCCCGCCGACTGGGATCTGGAAGCGCTGCACCGCCAGTTGTTCACGTTCTTCCCCGTGCCGGAAGACGTCACGCCGGAGTCGATGGAAGGCGACACGGTCGATGAGTTGGAAGCGCTTCTGATCGACGCTATCCACCGGGCTTACGACCGCAAGGCGGCGGAGCTTGGCGCGGAGTTGATGCCCCGTGCCGAGCGCATGGTCATGCTGGCGTCGATTGACCAGCACTGGCGGCGGCACCTGACCGATCTCGACGTACTGCGCGAAGGCATTGGGCTGGTGTCGATTGCTCAGCGCGACCCTCTGGTCGAGTACAAGCGCGAAGCCTTCAATATGTGGGAAGAGATGCAGGGTCAAATCCGCGCGCAGGCGGCGCGCGATATCTTCCGCGTGCAGGTCAATGCCCCGGTGGTGCAGGCACCCACGCGGCGCTCGCTGCCGCAGATGCAGGCGGTTCGTCCGGGCGCGGTCGCGACGAGCAAGCCGGAACCGGCGCGCAAGTCATCCAAAGAGGCGCTTGGGCGTAATGACCCCTGCTGGTGCGGCAGCGGAAAGAAGTACAAACACTGCCATTACCAGGAAGACCGTAAGGCGCAGTAATAATCTGACAGATCTCCATTGATTTTCGTAATGCGAGTGCGGTATAAATGGCGGCACCGGCAGGAGCAGTCTGGATATAGAGGACGTGTGCCATGGTGCAGGAACGTTCTATCTCCAATGGAGCGGCGGAAATCGACCCGGTTGTGATGGAATTCGTACGCGAGAAGGTCAACTCGTTTATTCGCTGGGACCTTGTGCGCTTCTTTCACGACAACCCTCACACGGCGAACACCGCCGACAACATCGCCCGTTACATCGGGCGCGAAGCGGAGCCTGTGCAAGCCGAACTGGTCGGCTTGGCGAGCGCGAATGTCCTCGCGGTGAAGACGGTCAGCCAGCGTTCCATTTTCTCGCTGTCCACCGACGCCGCCATCCGCGACATCGTGCATCGCTTCGCCATCGCCTGCGACGACCCCCAGTTCCGCGTGAAGGCGATTCATCAGGTTTTAGGCGTGAACAACTGATCGGGGCAGCATGAAGCGCCTGCCCCGACCGTTCCCACCCACGCGCGTCATGTCGATGGAACAGCCCGCGGCGGCAAGACGCCTGACCTACCATGCTCCAGATCGGCGATATTCAACTCCATCTCATCAACGACGCGACGATTCAGGTCGACGGCGGGGGCGCGTTCGGCGTCGTGCCGCGCGTGCTCTGGCGCGCCTATTTCACGCCCGACGAGGACAACCTGATTCCGATGACGACGACATGCCTGCTGGCGCGGGTGGACGGTCGTAACATCGTAGTCGATACCGGGATGGGGGACAAGCTCGACGCCAAGGCGCGCGCGATGTGGCGGCTGGAACGCTCGAACGGCGGGCTGACCGACGGACTATTGAGGCTTGCCGTCGCGCCAGCCGATATCGATCTCGTCATCTGCACGCATCTTCACGCCGACCACGCGGGCGGTAACACGTGCTTTGGCGCGAGTGGCAACATCCTGCCGACCTTCCCGAATGCCGAGTACGTCGTTCAGCGGCGCGAATACGAGGACGCGATGCGCCCGAACGAGCGCACGCGCGCCACCTATCTTCCGATCAATTATCAGCCGCTGGTCGCGTCGGGGCAGATGCGCCTTCTCGACGGCGACACCGATCTCGCGCCGGGGGTGCGGGGTGTGGTCACGCGCGGGCACACGCCGGGGCACATGAGCGTCCTTTTCGAGAGCGGCGGGCAGAACGCCATGTTCGTCTGCGACATGGCAAGCTACGCGGTGCATATGGAGCGATTGGGCTGGATGACGGCTTACGACGTGGAGCCGCTCGAAACGCTCGAAACCAAGCGGCGCTGGCAGCGTTGGGCGCTGGAGAACGGCGCCCTGTTGATTTTCCCGCACGATCCGACGCGCCCCGCCGGACGACTGAGCGAATACGAGCCGGGCAAAGTGCGCCTCGTGCCGGTTGAGGAACCTTATGCCTGAGACGGCGGGTTTGCAGCAGGCGCCGGGGGCTGAAGCGCCCCGGCTGATGGAAAGACAGTAAGCCCACTGAAGGGGCTGGAAAGACCAATAAAGTCTTCTATAGCCCCTTCAGTGGGCTTAAAGGTTTTATTACAGCCGGGCGGCTGCTCAGGGGGTCGCACTGAAGGTGCGACTGAAGTTCCCGCCTTTGGCTGGAACCCCGCGCAAGCCCCCGGCGTCGCTGCCTTTGACCCTTTGCGTTAACTCTTTAATCTTTGGGTGATTGCTGAAAGCTGATCGCTGACCGCTTACTGCCTCGACTGCCACTCCTCAATCGTCGCGGCAACGAAGCTGCGCGTGTCGGCGTCCTCGATATCGCCCACGGCGTCGTAGAACTGCCCATCGACTTCAATCGTCACGCCGCCGCCCGGAGCCGGGCGAATGTGAATACTGCGGTCGCGGTATTCCGGCGTCTGCTCAAGCTTGTATTGCAGAAAGGCTTCGACCGATCCCGCGAGGTTGATTTCCGGCACCGGCTCTTTGGGCTTGCCGCCTCGAAACTTGAGCGGTTCGCTGCTCGGCTGGAACCTGGGCAGGTCGGTGGGCGCGTTGGCATCGGGCGGCGGCGCGGGAATACGCGGTTTCACAGGCGCTGGCGGCGGTGTCGGAGGAGTGATCGGACGCTCCGTCGCCACAGGCTCGACCGCTTGAGCAGGCGCGGGCGGCGCGGCGGGAGCAGGTGGCTTCGCCGAGGGTGGCTCCGGCGCCGCGTCGGCGGGTTTTGCCGCCGCGACTTCCGCGGTGACGCGGCTATCCAGCTCGCGCGCCTGCCGCGCCAGATCGCGCACCGTCGCCACGAAGCGTCGGCGCACGTCGGCATCGTCAATCTCGGCGGCGCTGCCATAGGCGTCCCCGCCAATCTCAATCACCAGCGTGCCCTCGGTCAGGTCGCGCGAGATCGTCAACACCTCGACGGCTTCCACCGAACGACCATCGGCAAGGCGCAGGCGGTTCGTGCCGACGCGCCGGACGGATTCGGATGCCAACGGTTCGGGGCTTGCCAGCAGCAGATCGAGGTCGGGAAGATCGCCGCTCGCCGGGAACGGCTCCGCGTTGTCGCGCCGGCTTCTGGTCGGGGAGCTCCCGCTTCGCGAAGTCGTGAGGAACACCAGCGCGATCACCATCAGCGCCAGAAAGCCAAAGAACATTAACGGCACGACAGGCGGAAGCTGCTGCAAAAAGTCCACGCCGCTTAAGCCTCTAGGGTACGACCAGCCCCGGCTGGCATTGAGGGCAATAATGCGTGCCGCGCTGCGCCGCCCGAATTTTGACAATCGGGGTGCCGCACGTCAGACACGGCTCATCTTCTCGATCATACACAAGAAAATGATTTTGCGCCTCGCCCGTGGTGCCGTCCGGCTTGCGGTACCAGCTTACGCTCGCGCCCTCGCGGTCGATGCCCAGGTTGAGCACGTCGCGAATCGTGCCATGCAGCCGCACAATCTCGCCGTCCGTCAGACTGTCGGCGGCGCGCAGCGGGTGAATACCCGCGCGGTGCAGCGCTTCGTCGGCATAAATGTTGCCAACTCCCGCGAGAAACGCCTGATCGAGCAGCAGCGCCTTGATCCCCTTGCGATGTGCCGCCAGCCGCGACTTCAGCACGTCGGGGGTGAAATCGTCGGTCAGCGGTTCGGGACCCAGCTTCGCCGTCACGGTCGCCACGTCATTCGTGAGCGCGACGAAACCAAACTTGCGCGCGTCGGAAAAGCGAAGCTGATGCCCGTTATCCAGTTCCAGGCGAAAATGGACCCAGCGGTCGGCGTCGTGAACCGCGTCGTGCGGCGTCACGTACAGTCGTCCGGTCATCTTCAGATGCACGAGCAGAATAGCGTCGTCCAGTTCCGCCAGAATGTATTTCGCGCGGCGGTTGACGGCGCGAAACGTCTGCCCCTCGATGCGCGCGGCGAACGACTCGGCGTCGGGCGTGCGAATGACCTTGTGCCAGTCGTGCCATGTGCCGCGCACGGTGCGTCCCACCAGCGGCGCGCGCAAACCGCGCACGACGGTTTCGACCTCAGGCAGTTCAGGCATGATGAATGAAATCCAATGGCTCGTTTTCGAATAGATGTTCGGTTATTATAGACGATAGCAGGCGCGCGTTACAGTGAAAATCGGGAAGCCGTCGGCTTGCAGCCCGGCGCCCACCGCGCGGCAAATGCTATAATAAGGGCTGTCCGCCCGGATCAACGCGAACCCATGTCCGATTCAAATTTCGTCCATCTGCATGTCCACACGGAATACTCACTGCTGGATGGTCTCAGCCGTATTCCGAAGCTCGTCGACCGGGCAAAGTCGCTGGACATGCCGGCGCTGGCGATCACCGATCACGGCACGATGTTCGGCGTGATCGACTTTTACCGCGCCTGCAAGAAGGCGGGCGTCAAGCCAATCATCGGCG
>CALMDI010000092.1 GCA_937864975.1 uncultured Chloroflexota bacterium
GTCTGGGCTTCGACGCGATTGCCGTGGCGCTGCTGGCGCGCACGAACCCGCGCAGTATGCTCTGGGCGGGCTTCCTGTGGGGTTCGCTGTTGAGCGGTGCGGGCTTGATGCAGGTGCGCGCGGAAATCTCGATTGATCTCGTCAAGATCATTCAGGCGCTCATCATCATGTTCGTCGCCGCCGACGCGATCATTCGCACGCTCTGGCGCGTGCCGAAACCGCGCGAGCGCGAAGCGACGACGACCTTCTCGAAGGGTTGGGGCGGCTGAGAAAAGTAGTGAGGATTGAGGTTTGAGGTTTGAGTAAAAAGAAGTTAAAAGTGAAAAGTCAAAAGTAATGATAAAACTTTTCACTTTTAACTTGTTACTTTGTATTTACTCATCGCTCAAAGCTCATACCTCAAAGCTTATCGCTGAGGAGTGTGTTTGATGGCGACGACGTCCCCTCCGTTTGGTCCCACGGCGCCCGCGCTGCCGACGGAATCGTGGCGCGACCGGCTGCGCGTGACGCGAACCGGCATCTACGCGGTGCTGTTCCTGCTGGTGGGGCTGTGGATTCTTGTCGCCGCGCCGCGCAGCTTTTCGGGCGAAACCGTCACGACACTCACGTTTGGGGACGGACTGCCCGACGTAGCCGTGCCGACACTCGCCTACGCGATGGCGGCGGGTGTTCTCTATCTTCTCGGCGGGATCGTCGCGCTGCTGCCTTCGCGCGAAGCGCGGCGCGCGCTCACCGCGACCAAAGGGAAACGCGAACGGGTCGCGAAAACGCCGCTCGAACGCCTCAGGAACGCGCTGCTCATCCTCGGCGGCATCGTGATTATCCCCACCGTGCTCATCGTCGCGGCGGCGGGTCAGAGCACCAACGTGACGGTCATGCTACAGGTCAGCCTGCGGCTGGCGACGCCCGTGGCGCTGGGCGCGCTTGCAGGCATCTGGTGCGAGCGGTCGGGCGTGGTCAATATCGCCGTCGAAGGGATGATGCTGACCGGCGCGTGTTTTGGCTTCGTTACCGCGACGTTCCTCGCGCCCCAGTTCCCCGACCAGGCGCTCTGGATCGGCGTGCTGGCGGCAATTCTGTCCGGCGGGGTGATGTCGCTGCTGCACGCCTGGCTTTCCATCACGTTCAAAACCGATCAGATCGTCAGCGGCACGGTGATTAACATTCTGGCGGTAGGCATCACCAGCTTTATCCGCCGCGAAGTGCTGTTCTCGTCCGAAGCCGGGCGCGGCACGCTGCAAGCCGCGCCGATCCCGATCCTCTCGGAGATTCCGGTCGTCGGTGACGTGCTTTTCAGCGGCAGACCGATCTTCTACAGCATGTTCATTTTGTTGTTCGCGACGCACATTATCCTGTTCTACACGCGATGGGGCTTGCGAACGCGCGCCGTCGGGGAAAATCCGCACGCGGCGGATACGCTCGGCATCAACGTTTTCCGCAACCGCTGGACGAACGTCTTCATTGGCGGTCTGATCGCGGGGCTGGCGGGCGCGTGGTTCTCGCTGGAAACGACCGGCAGCTTCGACGACAGCATGACGAGCGGGCGCGGGTTTATCGCGCTGGCGGCGATGATCTTCGGCAAGTGGACGCCGTTCGGCGCGTTCGCGGGCGCGGTGCTGTTTGGATTCTCGGACGCGCTCGGACAGCGCTTCCAGTTCCTCGGCGTGCCGATTCCGCCGCAGTTTTTGCAGATGGTGCCGTACATCATCACGATTGTCGTGCTGGCGGGGCTGGTCGGCAAGGCGACCGCGCCCAAAGCGGACGGCATCCCGTATGACAAAGAGGGGGAATAACGTTTTGCTGGGCATTCGCCTTAGCCCTGGAAAGTTGCCATGAGCACATTCTGCGATGTCTGTCATGGACTGTTAGAACGAAAATTGACAACTTACACGCAGTGGTATGCAGGACAACTCGTGGTTGTTGAAAACGTTCCGGCGTGGGTTTGCGAGCAGTGCGGTGAGACCTATTACGAGCCTGATGTTGTCGAGCGCGTACAAAACCTGATTTGGTCAGGCTCGGAACCGGAACGTGTGATTGAAGCGCCCGTTTACAGCTCAAACTCCTGATTTATACATTCAAAAGGGAACGACCATGCAGCAAGTCTTTAGCTTATCTCATGCCGACGCCGCGACCATCATCGACGCCATCCGCGCGGAACTGGAGCGCGACAACCTGAGCGCGGCGGTTGCCGTGGTCGATTCGCACGGCGAGTTAATGGCATTTCTGCGTACGGATGGCTGCCCGCTGGCGTCGATCAACATCAGCATCAACAAGGCGTTCACGGCGGCGCGCGAGCGCAAAGAGTCGCGCGCGGTGGGCGACACGGCGCGGCGCGACAACTGGCCCCTGAGCAACTACGGTGACAGGCGCTACATCGGCTGGGGCGGCGGCGCGCCCGTTGTGTATCAGGGTCAGGTCGTGGGCGGCGTGGGCGTCAGCGGCTTGCCGGAAGAAGTCGATATGGAGATCGCGCGGCGCGGCGCGGCGATTATTACGTAACGTCAATTTGTTGATAGAAAGGCATAAAGGGATGGCAGTTCCGGGTTTTCAGGAAATCATGCTGCCGTTGCTCCAAATCCTTAGCGAAAACGGCATATACAGTATTGGTGAGCTTCGGCGACAGCTGGTAGAAAAGCTCGGTTTATCTGATGCGGATGTAAATGAATTACTTCCGAGTGGTAGGCAAACGAGATTTTCAAATCGGTTTAGCTGGGCGTCGATCTATTTACGACGAACCGGGTTAATCGAAAATGCTGAAGGACGGAAGCTCAAAATTACACGGCGCGGTCAGGAAGCTTTGCGACAAGCCCCGCCTCGGATTGATTTGAAGTTTCTTTCTCAATATCCCGAATTAGCTGAATTTCGACAAGGCTCACGTCGAACAACTGTAATCGCCGACACAGGGCAAGTTGATGAGACGGATAGCACACCCGAAGAACTCATGGATTCCAACTATCAAAAGTTGCGGAGCGCACTGTCGGCTGAACTCTTGGAGCGAGTAAAGAACTGTTCAGCCAGCTTCTTTGAACAGCTTGTCGTCGATTTGCTTCTGGCAATGGGCTACGGTGGTTCAAGACGGGCTGCGGGGAAAGCATTTCAAACCAGCGGGGATGATGGTATCGACGGAACTATTGACGAAGACAAGTTGGGACTGGACATTATCTATATTCAGGCGAAAAAGTGGAGCAACACGCCGGTTGATCGACCGACTGTTCAAGCATTTGCCGGGAGTTTGGAAGGACAACGCGCTCGTAAAGGTGTCTTCATTACGACTTCTCGCTTCACACCAGCAGCCAAAGAGTACGTCAGTCGTATTGAGAAAAAAATTATCCTGATTGACGGCGAACGACTGGCACAGCTTATGATTGATTACAATGTCGGCGTTGCCGAGAGAAGTATATTTGTCGTAAAACGGATGGACGAAGATTACTTTAGTGGCGAATAGCTTTCTGATTGACGTATCTTGAACCTCGCCCTTTCCCGCCGTGTAACAACATTACAGGCTCATCGTCACGGGAGATCCCTCATCATGCGAACCCTTCGCGCGGCGCTTCTGGCGCTGGTATTACTCGCTCTGGTTGGCGTGGCGCAGGCGCAGGAAACATCAGGCGGCGAGTTTGACGAGCCGGGCGCTTACCAGCTTGGCTTTGTCGTCGGCGGGCTGGATCGCATGATTCACGTCTACGTGCCGGAGGGCTACGATCCCGAAACGCCCATGCCCATGGTGCTCATCCTGCACGGAGCGGGCGGCACGGGCGCGGGCACTGCCGAATTCACCGATTTCAACACCCTTGCCGACCGCGAGGGCTTCATTGCCGTGTATCCGCAGGGGTATCGCGGTGCGTGGAACGACGCGCGCCCGGACGCGCAGGTTCAGCGCGTCAACGACGTCGGCTTCCTGAACGCGATCATCCGCTTCCTGACCGAACGACTGAGCGTGGATACGTCCAGAATCTACGCGGCGGGCTACTCGATGGGCGGCATGATGGCATTCCGGCTGGGCTGCCAGCTTCCCGACACGATTGCCGCCGTCGCGTCCGTCGCGTCCACCTTCCCGGCATATCAACTCGACGCCTGCCTGTTTGCCGACCCGGTGCCCGTGCTGGTCATCCAGGGGACGGACGATGACGTGATTCCGATTGAGGGCTACCGCGACCCGTTCGGCAACCGCATGATGCTGTCGCTGGACGAGACGATGCGCTACTGGTCGGAACTCAACGCCTGCGACCGTTCTTCCCAGTTGAGCGCCCTACCCGATGCCGACCCCGACGACGAAACCGTCGTGAGCCGCTACCGCTACGCGAACTGCGCCGACAACGCCGAAGTCCTGATTTATCTCGTGCGCGGCGGCGGGCATACCTGGCCCGGACACCCCATTAACGCGCCCTTCCAGCTTGGCGCGACCAGCATGGACTTTGACGCCAGCGAAGCCATCTGGGAATTCTTCGAGAGCCATCCCGGCGAAGCGGTCACGGAACCTTAACTCGCCGCGCCGCTCGACGCGGCGAGATGCGCCGCCACCGCCGCCAGCAGATCATCCGCGGTGGCAAAATCCGACAGCCGCGCGCCAAGCTGCTGCATCGCGGTTTCCAGCGTCAGGTGATGCTTCGCCATCAGGTTGCCCTTCACACGCCGCACTTCGAGCACGTTGCGCCACCAGCCGGATGGATCGTCGTTCGGCGCGTCGGCGTCACCGCCGGCGGGGGAGCGGCGCTCCGGCGTTTTTGCCCACGGCTTGTTCCCGCCATTGACGTGCGGCGGCATCACTTCGGTGTACTCCCCGTCGACCACGTCCTCAACCTTCGCGGTCAGCCGCGTCTGGTACATATCTTCCACATCGACGGTGAAAAATTCCGACACGTTCGCCGCGATCTTAATCGCGGACGCCAGCGCCCGTTTCTGCGCGATCTTGTCGATGGTGTTGAGCTGATCGTAAATATCCGGGTTCTCGACGCGCCCGACCTGCTGCTCGGTGATCCGGCTGTCGGAGCCTGCAAACTGCCCGCCGCAGCCGCCGATTTTAAGCCAGCAGTACCAGCCGTCGTCTCGTTTGCTGCGGTTAATCGTCTCCTTGCCGCACAGCGGGCAGACGCGCTTTGCCTCGCGCCAGCGCCATTTTGCTTCCATGCTGTTCGCGGAGCCAATCGCGCACGACACGACCTGCCCGGTCTCAATCTCAATCAGGCGGCACTCGTAGCGGAAGTAAAAGAGCGGCGTTTCGAAATCCTCCTTGTTGCTCAGCAGCGCATATTCCGGTCGCAGCCGGAGCGCGCGCAGCAGCTTCTCCATCCCCGGCAGGAGCAGCACCGGCTTGGGTCCAGTGCCGGGAATGACGCCGTAATCGGTGCCTTCGACGAAGACTTTCTCGCGGATCGCGCGCACGATGTTGCACAACATCTGCACGCTCTCCAGCGCGCTCGACTCACTTAACGGAACAATCGGGTGATCCGACATCATCGCATCCAGACAATGGACTCATTCAGGCGGTTGGCGTTCCATCCCTTCGATCATATAGAACATTCGATCTATTGGTCAAGCGAGTCTGGTAAGAAAAATCTGACCGAAGCGCGTTATAGTTAGCCACTTTCGCTGAAGATCAGGAGTCGATGCCATGCGCGTGTTGATTATGTCCGATATGGAAGGGGTATCCGGTATCGTCGTGTGGGAACAGGTCACCGGCGGCAGCCCAATGTACGAGGAATGCCGACGTTTGTATACCGAGGAAATCAACGCAGCGGTGCGGGGCGCGAAAGCGGCAGGCGCGACAGATTCCGCCGGTGCGCGCCCGACAGATGATCGAGGAGGGCGCGAAACGCGCGCTGAAAAACGTGAGCGCCGTCAAGCCTTACGTCCCGGCGCGACCGACGACCATCAAGGTGGAGACGACCAGCGTCGATAAAACGCGCGAGTTTTTCGGGCGGCATGGCGTCACGATTGTCGGCGACACGCTGGTGGAGAGCCGCGGCGACGACTGGATGCAGGCATGGGATCAAATCTGGTCGTGGTGACGCTCGTCTAGCGTCGCAAAAGAACGCGCCGGAGGATCGTCCACGCGAGACGCGCGAGCACGGCTTCACGCGCCGCGCGAAAGAGGAGCAGGAAGCAGCCGCCCATTTGAACGCCCTTCTACGATTACAATCGTCGTTGCATTATAGCAGGAGGCGCCAATTCGATGTCAATCATTCTGCATATCATTCCGCTGGCGCAGTGGGAAGCCGCGCGCTCAATTGGGCTGCACGCCCCGGAAACACTCCAGACCGAAGGCTTTATTCATTTCTCCACGCCACAGCAGGTGCTCGGCGTTGCCAACAAAGTCTTTCCGGGGCAGACAGGGCTTGTGCTTCTGGTCGTGGACACAGATCGGTTAACGTCGCGCCTGAAATGGGAAGCGCCCGTACATCTGGTGAACGTGGAGATGCCGCCTACCGACGACCGTTTTCCCCATCTCTACGGACCGCTCAACCTGGATGCCGTCGTGCGCGTGGTGGATTTCCCGCCGCGAGAGAATGGTCTGTTCGATCTGCCGGAGGGTATCCTCTAGAGAGAATTCGCATGTGGAGCATACGATTGAAGGCTTAAACGAGGCGCAGCGATGATCCAGATTACTATCCGCGACGACGATCCAATTGGGCAATATATTGAGGCGCGCGTTGCACAAACAGGGCGTCCGGCGATAGAGATTGCTGAAGAAGTCATTCAAGAAGGATTTCAGGGATTAGTCCAGTCGCTTTACCGTGAGTTTATGTTAGGTCAAATGTCACAGGGGCATATGGCTGAGATCCTTGGCATTAACCAGGCGCAGCTCATCCATCTGCTCGAAGCCATGAATCTACAGGTAACCAACCTCTAACTCTATTATTTTCAGTCCCTACTTCACCCACCAACCGACGAAAGTACCCAAACCCGATCAACGGCTCCCCTCTGTAAACCCCTGCGCTTAGGATACAGCTTGCCCCGCTTGATTTGATAGTACGAGTGACCGAACTCTGCCCACTTTCAGCCGCGCGTGCGCGTCACTTAGGTGCGCTATAATTTCCACATTCCCTTACGACGCCGCAAAGGATGCGTTATGGCGGATTACGTGCTCGCGCTCGACCAGGGAACGACGTCATCACGAGCCATCCTGTTCGACCGCGACGGCATCCTGGTTGCGACCGCCCAGGAAGAATTCCCGCAGCATTATCCGCAGCCCGGCTGGGTCGAACACAACCCGGAAGATATCTGGCTTTCGCAGATGCGCGTCGCGCAGCATGTTTTGGATGCCAAGAGTCTTACCGCCCGCGATGTCGCCGCGATTGGCATCACTAATCAACGTGAAACGACGCTGATCTGGGATCGCAGAACGGGCGAGCCGATTCACAATGCCATCGTCTGGCAGGACCGGCGTACGGCGGGGCTGTGCGACGAACTGAAGGCGGAGGGCTTTGATCGCACGATTCGCGCGCAGACCGGATTGGTCACCGACGCCTATTTCTCCGGCACAAAGGTCGCGTGGCTGCTCGACCACGTACCCGGCGCGCGCGCTCACGCCGAAGCGGGTGATCTTGCCTTCGGCACCGTCGATACGTTTCTCGTCTGGAAGATGACGGGCGGCAGATTGCACGTGACCGACGTGAGCAATGCGAGCCGCACGCTCCTGTTCGACATCCACCGGGGCAAGTGGAGCGACGACATTCTT
>CALMDI010000093.1 GCA_937864975.1 uncultured Chloroflexota bacterium
GCTCGTTTCGATGTCAGAAACGAGCGCCCGACACCGAGCGACAGGGTGAGCCTCGATGATTCGTTCCCGGTTCGAGTTTTACAGGGACCGCACGAACCGGTGGTGGCAGCGGCGCAATCCGTCGACCCGCGCCTTACCCGATTATCTCGCCCGTGCCGTCGCCAACTTCTGGCGACACGGCTTGCGACAGGCAGCCGCGCTCGCCTATTACGCGGTATTTTCCGTGTTTCCGCTCTCCCTCCTGCTGGCGGTCGCCGTCGGCGGGATCGTCGGACCGACGGTCGCGGAGGAACAAATCGCTCGCGGTTTGGGCTTGTTCCTGCCCGACCAGACCATCGAGTTATTCCAAAGCAATCTGGAGTCGGCGCTGCAGCAAGGGCGCTCGTTCGGTTTGATCGCCGTCGCCGGTCTCGTTTGGTCGGGACTCGGTCTGTTTTCCAACATCACATCCTCACTCGATCTGATCTTCCACGTTCCCGCCACGCGCAGTATCTGGCGGCAGCGCATGGTCGCGCTCGGCATGGCGTTCTTTCTGATCGTGCTCATCAGCACGTCGTTTGTGACGTCGGGGGTGCTGCGCCTCGCGTCTGCCCTGTCGCTGGAGCGCCCCAGCCCGTGGCTGGTCATCGGCACGCTCGCCCTGCCCATTGGCATCGACATGGTGATCTTTGCCATCCTGTTCCGCTACGTTCCCGCGCGCCACGTCAAATGGGACGCGGTGTGGCCCGCCGCGATTTTAGGCGCTGTGGGTTGGGAACTGCTGAAGGCGGGCTTCAACTGGTATCTCGTCAATCTCGCCAACTTCCAGTTCGTCTACGCCAGCATTAACACGGTGATCGTGCTGATGTTCTGGGCATACCTTCTGGCGTCGATCTTTCTGATCAGCGCGGAATTTTGCGCGCAGCTTAACGAGTGGATGTTCGACCAGCATAAGAAGGAAGAAGCCGAGGTGTATTTGAACAGCAAGCCCCTGTCGCAGCTGCCTTCCACCGTCGAGGGGCGCGCGAAGCAGGCGCGACTACCCGCGATGACCCGGCGCGCGAAACGGGTCCCGAATGGCTCCGGCAGGGGAGCGCGGCGCCTTCGGTTTATCGACAGGGAATCTAGTCGGGATAGGCGCGAATAAACGATCCGATTCGGTTGCAATAGCCCTGCTATTCACGATCAGGACTCAAAAGCCCCTCGAAAGAGGAGCTTTTGATGAAGGGGTTTGTGCGCCGCAGATTCCGCGCTCCCTTGTTGAAGATGGCATCGGATTACCCCACGCGCTTGAGACGACCCGTGCGTTTGGCATAGGCTTCCGCCTTCATGAACGCCCAGACGCCGAGCGGCACGGTGACGACGCCGAAGATGAGCAGCGGTACGATGTACTGCATCAGATCGGAGGTCGGAGCGTTTTCCATGATCGAGGCGCGAATGCCGTTCAGCACGTAGGTCACGGGCGACAGTTGAGCCAGGAACTGCATCCACGCCGGTAAGACCGTGATCGGGTAATACACCCCCGACACGAGCAGAAACGACGCCTGGATGATATGCGTCATCTGCATACCGCGCTCCGGGTACATCAGCGGCAGGATGCTTGAGATGATGCCGATGCCGATGAGCGAGATGCTGCCGCAAATCAGGATGATGAGCGCGCCGCCCAGGTTCGCAGAGGTCAGGTTGATCTCGAAGAACAACGCCGTGATGCCGCCGATGATGATCGTCGTAAACAGGCTCCAGAAAACGGCGAACAGCGTTTGTCCGATCAGGTGAACCCAGCGGTGAACAGGCGCCATCAGGGTATACTCGATGGTGCCTTCCCAGCGTTCCCAGGAAATGACCTCGCTAACCGCGTTGAACATCCCCGATAGGAAGTGCCAGACGAGCGTACCGAGCAGCAGGTACAGGGTGAAGTAGGGAATGTCGATGTTGCTCTGCCCGGTCACCTGCCCCGCGCCGACCGCGATAAACGTCACCGCGAGCGAATTGGCGGTCGCGTACAGAAGCCAGACGACTTCCCAGCCCCAGTAGCGCTTCACCAGGTTCATGTTGCGTGCGACGAAGGCGTAGGATTGAAGAAGATTTAATCGAATTGCTGCGGCGGACATGGTCGTGATTATCCATTCTCAGGGGCAGGGTGAACTGCCTGCCCCTGTCGTCGTGTGTCGTTAGGTTTGTTCAATCTGAACCGACGGGGCGTCGTAGTAGCCCGCGCCCTCCGCCCGGTCGAGCATGTGCTGACCGGCTGCCATTAACCGCCGACCCATCCATGCCACGACGGGACGAGCCAGCGTCCGTCGCGGGTGGTCGGCGCGCGCCAGACGCAGCAGCCGTTCCTGCTCTGCCTGGCGTATCATCTCGTTCCGGTACGTCTCATTCCTGTCGTACATCAGCAGGTCGTAGGTCAACATGCCGAATAACTGATGATTCTCGTTCATCATGAACGACTTTCTGCGTCCGCAGACGCGGGTCTTACAAGGCTTCGAGCACGGGTTCCTCTTCTTCATCGCGATTCACCAGCTTGGCGCCCGTGAGCTGCATGAAGACGTCTTCCAGCGTGGGCATATGCCCGTTCAGACGGATCGACGCTTTCAGCGCTTCCGGCGTGCCCATTGCCACGACTTTGCCTTCGTGGATGATTGCAACCCGGTCACAAAGAACATCGGCTTCTTCCATGTCGTGCGTCGTGATGACGATGGTGGCGTCATGCACGTCGCGAAGTTCCTCCACGAAGGCGCGCACCTCACGCTTGGAGCGTGGGTCAAGCCCCGTGGTCGGCTCGTCGAGCAGCAGCAGGATTGGCGAGCTTAGAAATGCGCGCGCAATCGCGACCTTCTGCTGCATCCCGCGGCTCATCTCTTCCATCGGCTGCGTGAACGTCGCCGGATCGAGGTCGAGCCGCTTGAGAATCTCGCGCGCTTTCTTCTCTGCATCGCGACCCGTTACGCCGTAAAGGCGCGCGCCGTAGAGCAGGTTTTC